>NZ_JAUBOJ010000324.1:6214-9105 GCF_036700185.1 Microcoleus sp. BM001215392
TTTTTTTTAGTCCTCGACCGAGGACTTTCACTTTGAGGCAGGGGTTTAAACCCCTACCGGACTTAAGTCCCTACCTCAAAGCTAAAGTCCTCTTGCATAGGGCTGATAAGTTTTTTAATTCTATGCAAAAGTTATCGCTTGAGAACTAATAACTTCTTTAGATTTTTCCAAAAAAGCAAGTCTTGGATACCCAGGATTCCTACCCCACAAAAATTATTAGAACTCTTTCTTTAGTCCTCTTCAGAGGACTTTCGCTTTGAGGCAGGGGTTTTAACCCCTGCCGGAATGTGCCTGTAACGAAAAGTTGACTGCAAGTTTAACGCAATTCTTGACACCAATTCCACTGGAATTACCCTAAAGTTTTTTGAGCTTCACAAATCATGTATAATTGCTATATTATAAACATACATTAATTTTCCAGCTACTATTATGATTGATTGGCTTGTGGTCTGGGGAGTAACGCAAGGAGTCGGCATTATCGTCCAACCCATCTTAGAAGAGTTGGCAGTAGACGGCGCGAAGGATTTAGTAAAAGATTTTTTTAAAGATTCCCTAAAAAACGTCTTGTTTGGCGAAAAAGACCCCCGACAAGTCGCAGGGGGGAAAGCCCTCAAAAAGTTTTTGGAGTTAGTGCAACAGCAGTTGAAAATCAGCGGACTTTCCCCAGAACAGATTAAGCTGTATATTAAAGATGTTAAAAAGTTTATCGGCAACAAGTCAGTTAAGGAAATTTTGGGTAAAGCCTTTGAGAGCGATCGCGAATCCCTAGATGCAAAACTTCTCCAACAAACCTGGACTCAACTAGATTTAGCTGCTTTACCCGCCAAATTTAAGTGGCAAACCATCGCCAATCAGTATCTCGCCGAAGTTCAAGAAATTCTCTTTGACTCCAAAGACTTGCGGGATATCTTGAATGCTCAAAATCTGGATAGCATTCAGAGAAACACTCAAGAGATAGCTGGGATTATCCCCGATTTTGACTTGAGGCAATATCAAGAGGCTTTGTGCGAACGTTACAGCAATCTGGATTTAAGCAGCGTCGATAGCAATACCTACGATTATCGTGAAAAGCTGAAAGTTTGGCAAATCTTTATTTTCCAAGATGTGCGCTTAATTTACGAGTCATTTCTACCCCAAGCTTACGAAATTCCCAAGGAACATCAACGGCGGTTGGAAGATAGCGATCGATTAGAGGCGATCGCGCTTGAAAATTTAGAGAAATATCGACGCGGTTATTTTTCACAGGCGATCGTATCCGTGTTAGATGTCATCAATGACAAGTCAAATTATCCCTACCTTGTGATTTTAGGCGATCCGGGTGCTGGCAAATCTACTCTGTTACAATATTTAGCATTAACTTGGGCGCGATCGCCCTTAAATAGCGTAACATCTCTGCCGCTGCCGCTGCTCATAGAATTGCGGATTTACATTCGCAACCTGGAATCAGGACATTGCAAGAATTTCCTGGAATTTTGCCACAAAAACTCGGGTTTTATCTGTGACTTGAATCAGCATCAATTGCACGAACAGTTTAAAGCAGGCGACGCTGTGGTGATGTTCGACGGATTAGATGAAATTTTCGATTCGGGGAAACGAGAAGATGTAATTACCGCGATTCATCGGTTTACCAACGAGTATCCGCGCGTGCGAGTGATTGTCACGTCTCGGATTATTGGTTACAAACCTCAACGGTTGCAGGATGCCCAGTTTCATCACTTTATTCTCCAAGACTTGAATCCCGCACAGATTCAGGATTTTGTGCACCGCTGGCACGAGTTGACTTTTACGAATGCTAGCGAAAAAGTGCGAATTTGCGATCGGATGAAAAGAGCGCTAGAGTATTCATCAACGATTCAAGATTTAGCCAGAAATCCGTTATTGTTAACGATTATGGCGATTTTGAATCGCAGTCAAGAATTGCCGAGAGACAGGGCAGAACTTTACAATCAAGCTTCGCGGATATTGCTGTATCAATGGGATGTGGAAAGGTCTTTAGTAGAGGATAGCAGGCTCGATCCGAAAACGATTGATGCCAAAGACAAGCAAGAAATGCTGCGGCGAGTTGCTTGGGAAATGCAAGCAGCACCTGAAGGGTTGGCGGGCAATATTATTAGTGCGGAAGATTTGGAGGATATTCTGACAGCATATCTGAAGAATAAAGATTTTGACCAACCCAGAAATCGGGCGAAGTTAATCATTAATCAACTGCGAACTCGCAATTTTATTTTATGTTATTTGGGTGCGGATAGTTACGGATTTATACACCGGACTTTTTTGGAATATTTCTGTGCATCGCAAGTTGTGAATAGGGTTCAGGCTTTGGAACTATCGCTGGATGAGTTGAAAGCAGAAGTTTTTGGCCCGCACTGGGATGATGAATCTTGGCAAGAAGTTTTGTGTTTGATTGCGGCATTGATTGCTGGCAAGTTGACAGGGGAATTGATTCAATTTTTGATCGAGCAAGATGGGGAAGCGCAAAAGTTTACCAACTTGTTTTTGGCGGCGAAGTGTTTGGATGAGGTGAGGGATAGAAAGGAGATTGCTGGGGTTGACAGTCAATTGCTTGAACGTTTAAAAGAGTTAACCAAGTACGATTTCAATTACTATTATCGGCCTTATGAAGAAGAGGCAACTCTAGTTGAAAAAATTCGCACTAAAGCAGTAAGTGCGATCGCCTTTACTTGGAAAGATGACCCGGAAACCTTACCTTGGCTCAAACAACGCGCTCAATCTGACGATAATTTGCCTGTGCGACTAACAGCAGTCCAAGAATTAGCACGGGGGTGGAAAGAAGACCCGCAAACCTTACCTATCCTCAAACAACTGGCTCAATATAACGATTATTGGCGTGTGCGACAAACAGCAGTCGAAGAATTAGCACGGGGGTGGAA
>NZ_JAUBOJ010000325.1:0-9087 GCF_036700185.1 Microcoleus sp. BM001215392
GCTGCAAACCGATATTTATTCGCCAAAGAGAGAGAGAGGGTGCGATCGGGAAGACAAGTTTTAAATTAAATCAAGTCCGCCCAGGTTGTGGGACTTTAAAGAGGCGGTTTAGCCTTTCCAGTCTTTCTCAGATTGTTCGAGCACGTAGGTTGCGACATCCTCGATTTGTTCCGGCTTCAAGCGGGTTCCGAAAGCAGGCATAGCATTTTTGCCCTTTGTTACCTGAGTGGTAATAGCCTCGATAGAATTCATGCCGTACTTCTCAAGAGCACCTTTTTTCAAGGTTTTCATTGCCATAACCACGTTGCCGCCACCGATGTGACAAGCAGAACAGTTGGCGCTAAAGAGTTTAGCTCCTTTAGCAGCATCACCTGCCAATGCAGGGCGGCCGAAGCCGACAGTCAAAATTGCGAACGCTAACAGGGCGATCGATAATAGTCTTTTCAACGCAGTTCTCCTCTAATGGACACCGTGAACGGTGGTTCTTTAGTTATTTTACCTGTTTAATCAGGCGCAAACACGTAGTCGCGATCGCGATTTTTCCAGCAATCTACCACTTTTTGGTAGTGGCGATTCAACTCTCAAGATTATCGACACCCCATCCCGGAGCAATCTTTGCAGCCCGAAGCACAAAAGCAGCCAAATTTTCAATCTCAGTCTGCTGCATCCAGCTTTCTGGCACCTGGCGGCACCAAAAAGTTTCCTCGCTACCGTCATAAGTCATCGGTTCCCTCAGATAGGACACCAGACTATTGATGGTGGTGCGCGGAGGCGTTGCCCCCTCCAGAGAAGTCAAAGACAAAGAAATAGTCGGATCTGGCAAAGTAGCTCCCCCAACATGACAGTTGAGGCAGTTTTGCTCGAACAACCGCTTCCCTGCGGACAAATCCTCAGCCGAAAATAGCCGAGTCTGTCCCTGCGCGTCCACTTGTAGCGGTACAGGTTCGCTAACTTTCAAATAGCGAGTTACATAAGAATCGGCAGCAGCCAAAACAGGTTGAGGTGCCAGCAGTACCAGCGGCAAAACAATTAAAATTCCTAACAGAAAGCAAACAAAAACACCACGACGGAGCATGAGAGACTACAACCTTTTGCGATCGTCAACGAATAGGAGGTAAATTTTAGATTTGAGATTTTAGAATGCAAAACGACCAGCCTGCAATCCTTGGCAAAGCCGAGCCTTCTCCCAATCCAAAATCCAAAATCTAAAATTTAAAATGGATTAGCGAGCGCCTTTACCGCCAGCCCACTGGGTGCCGACAATTTTGGGCTGCAACAGAATGTGACCGCCAATTGCGTACAAATCCTCATCCGAGAGATTTCTCATCTCAGCAAAAATATCCGCGCTCTTCATGCTCGGATGCAGCTCGGAAATTTCTTCAAAGCCGTCATAAGTCGTGGGATTTTTCATATAATCAACCAGCGACTCAATATTATTGCGGGGTGGGTTTGCTAAAGCCAGAGTTTCCGGGCTCAAATTGACGTTCGGGTCAGTTTTGGTCATGCCCGCACCGTGGCATTGAGCGCAGGCTGAGTTAAACAGGCGTTTGCCTTGCTGAACTTGCTTGAGGCTCAGCACCACGGGAGTACCTTTGTCATCCAAAGTCACGGTGCGAAGTTCGGGGCTCAGTTCTACAGCCATCGCGCTGCTGACAAATAACTGAAATGTCAAGAATACAGCGGTCAGAGCAATCAAATATCTTTTAAGCATGGTTCTCCTTAAAAAAATCAGCCAAATTATTGAACGCTAAGAGATCCTAGCTGGCAAACAGATTTCTGTTCAAAATTCCCTGCTGCGACAACTGGCGAATGTTTGTGCCGCGGTACCTTTAAAGGTAAAGGAATTTTGCGATCGAGCTAATCTGCAACCCGTTTTGAGTCGCGCCTCTTTTCGAGAGCCGACATAATTGCCTTAACATCCTCCAAAGCCAAACGGGTTTGAGGGTGCTTGTAGGCAATTTCCAACTCGTCGCACAAGCGGAGTACGTCTTCAACAGGGACGTTGAAGTCCTCTGCTATTTCTGTGATGGATAGGTCTGCAAAACCCATAATTTTTAGGTCGCTGACTGGTCAAAATTCAGTTGACGGCTATTGACTGAAAGCTGGACAATTTAACAAAACGCTGTTAGCTCCCATCTGTTAGTTTGTTCTGAGATTTTGTGCGATCGCCAGTTAACTAACCGCTAACTACCACTAAGCATTTTTGCTCACCCAAACTTCACAGCCTATCAACTTCCAACCAATATCATCCCATTGCCGCGTCTTTATTATCAATAGGACTTGGGCGCGCAGGGCTAAAAACCTGGTATCTGCCTGATTTTGTCAGTACGAAACTTCATATTTTTCCTAAAAACCAGAGGTTTTTTGGCAAGTTCTCTGAAAATTTCGTTTTTGGCGGACTGCTTCGTAAAACTTACCCAAACTTAACTAAAGCCATCTTTAGCCAAAATTCAGAACTCACTTCCTGCGCTGTTGGGTGGTCGGCCATCCCAAGATCAGCAGGCTATCCCCCAATAGCCTTGGGTTCCCAATTTAAAATATTCAAACTGGCATTTAAATCGCGGTCTATCAACACGCCGCAAGCAGGACAATTATAAATCCTTTCGGCTAAAGGCATATCTTTTTTATGCCCGCAATTGGCACAAATCTTAGAACTGGGAAACCATCGATCTACCAGCACGCTTGCCGCTCCATACATTTTGCACTTGTACTCTAGCTGTCGCCTGAATTCGTAAAAACCTAAGTCGGATATTGCCCCAGCTAACTTGTGATTTGCCAGCAAGCCTTTAACGTTCAAGTCTTCAATCTTAATTCGCTTGAAAGTTTTAGCCAAATAAGTTGTCAACTTGTGAAGGAAGTCTTTACGAATGCAGGCTATCCATGCGTGAAGCCTGCGGATCTTGTTGTAAGTTTTGCGCTGGTTGTTTGAGCCTGCCCTTTGCCTTGACGCCTTTCCCTGCAACCGCGCAAGCTTGGTTTTCGCTTGCTTTAGGGGTTTTGGCGCATCAAATACTTGACTGTTTGATAGGGTGACAAAAGATTTAACACCTACGTCAATTCCTACAGAACCTTCAGGTTGTTGCACTGGCAAACGTTGGGCATCAACACAAAAAGAAACAAACCAGCGATTTCCTTCTTTTGAAATGGTAAAAGTTTGAGATGCAAACCCATGCGGCAGTGGCTCGTGAAGCCGAAAAGTCCCCAAAGTAGGAATCTTGATGCTGTTGCCAGATTTTAGTAGAACTTTTCCATTAGAAGAATCAACCGTGAATGATTGCCCGTCTCGGCGGCTGGCAAATTTTGGATGGGCGGCTTTTCCTAAGCGATACCGACTGAACGCTTGACTCAAGTCAATCAAAGCGTTTTGGTAAACACGAGAAGACAACTGGTTCATCCAAGCGCATTCAGGTTGTTTCTTGACGTGATTGGTAAGAACTTTCTTGACTTCGTTGATGACCTTTGAGTCTGAAAACTCACCTGCACCGTACATTTGGACTCGCAAGCTCAAACCCATGTTAAATACTACACGCCGAAATCCTGCGTGTTTTGCCATCAAGGTCGCTTCCCTATTATTCAATTTGAGCGCTCGCTTGACGGCAAACATGGTTAAACCTCCTCTCGGTAATTAACTGTGGACAAGTTTAGTAAACTATTTGGCACTTAAGTCCAACTCACCAACAGACAATCAAGCGATTTTAGATTTGAGATTTACTCCACAGATACAATCTGGGGTCTAAACTAAGGTCTAAAATTTTGAGTGTTCCACGACGACAGGAGACCTTCGGTGCAGCAGCTTAGGGAGAAAGCTTGAAAGCGTGAGTCGGCGCGCCGACAGTGAGGTGGCTGTCGCTGGCCTCAACGGCGGGAAATTCCGAGTTTGCCAATAAAGGCTGGGGCTGGTGGAGGCCGATCAGCTGAGCGAGAGTTTTCTTTAATTGAGTTCGAGCTACGATCAAGTCTACAAAACCGTGGGCGAAGGAGTATTCGGAAGTTTGATAATTTTCCGGCAACTTTTCCCGCAGAGTTTGCTCGATTACCCGGCCGCCCGTAAAAGCTACTGTAGCTTTTGGCTCTGCAATTATAATGTCTCCCAGCATGGCAAAACTGGCGGTGACGCCGCCGGTGGTTGGGTGAGTCAAAATTGGGATGTAAAGCAGTCTCGCTTCCCGGTGGCGTTCCAGAGCCCCGGAAATCTTAGCCATTTGCATTAGGCTGAGCATTCCTTCCTGCATTCGGGCGCCGCCGGAAGCGCAGACAATAATCACGGGTAAGCGTTCCTGCGTCGCGTGTTCGATGAGGCGAGTCAGCTTTTCTCCGACAACTGAACCCATGCTGCCGCCGATGAACTGAAATTCCATCACTCCAAGGGCGACGGGTAAGTTTTCGAGTTTGCCTAGGCCTGTTTCTACGGCGTCTAGGTGGCCTGTTTTTTCTTGAAATTCTCGGAGTCGATCGCTATATTTTTTGCGATCGCGAAATTTTAGCGGATCGGTGGCGTGCAGTTTTTCGTTAATCGGTACCCAGGTATTGGGGTCGATCAACTGCTCGATGCGCTCGTCGCTGTAAACTCTGATATGATGCCCGCATTCCAAGCAAACCATTTGATTTGCTCGCAGGTCTTTGGTATAACTCAAGGCATCGCAAGCTGTGCATTTATTCCAAAGTCCGTCAGCGATTTCTCGTTCCGGTCGTTCTTGGGAGTTGGGTACTGATTTTCTTCGATTTGCAAACCAATCAAATAGAGACATTAAAACTTAGGAATTGGTAATTGGTAATTGGTAGTTGGTAATTGGGAATTGTTAGTTGTCAATTGCCAGTTGTCATATCAAGTCCGCACTACATGGGAATTATACTATGCGAGCGATCGCGCCCAACGACTAACATCTCGCTCGGCTACGTCGGACACTGGGGCTGCGTGGTCGAACATTCTGCCGGTGCTGATGTCAACGATATTACTTATCTACTACAGTCTCCGACAGCTTCAAGGCTTGCTAACCGGATTTTTTACGGAATTTGTGGGCGACAACAAAGTATTTTCGTAAAAAAAACAGTTTCTGACGAGCCGTGCCTCTTGGACTATAGTAATGACTGTTGACTAACGATCGGGTTCGCGATCGGGGACAGCACTAATGACTGTTGACTGTTGACTGTTGACTGTTGACTGTTGACTAATGACTAATGACTAATGACTAATGACTGTTGACTAATAACTAATAGCTCTTATTCTGGCTCATCTTCAACAGGAGAGATTAGCAGCGATGCAGTTCCCTGATGTTCTGGTAGAACTTGCAGGGCTGTAGCACTTCCTGCTCCTAAATAAGATGCTATACCCAAGTCTACAATTCGAGCCGGGATTTGATGAGCAGCCAGGAGCTGCTGCATTAATTCGGCTTCCCAGCGAAAGCTAGTGGTTTTAAGTGTAATCCAAGACACAGATAATTTTACCAATTTTAGGAACCGATATTATTATGTTCGATCGCCAACCCTAATTCGGGAAAAACAACTGCAAGTAAGTAGATAAGATCGCTTCGCCCCACAGAGCCGTAATTGCTGCACCCAGAGCCAGAAACGGGCCGAAGGGCATCGGTTGACGCCGATCGAGCAATCCGATCGCGATCGCGCCGCCGCCCACAACAGCTCCGGCGAAACAGGCGATAAATCCCGCTAGCAGCAAGAGTTTCCAGCCCAGCCAAGCTCCCATCAAGGCGGCTAATTTGGTATCCCCCGCACCCATAGCACTCTGCCCAAAGCCGATCGATCCTGCAAGTGCGATCGCGTCAAACAGCCACAATCCGACAACTGCGCCCAAAATTCCCTCTAGTACCAGATAGTGCACCGAGTCGATCGAATTAAATGCCGGCCACCAACCCTTAGCGATTTGGAAAACCAATCCCAGCACCAAGCCCGATCGAGTCAAAGAATTAGGCAAAGTCATTGTATCGCAATCAATCAAAGACAAAGCCAACAGCCAGCTAAAAAAAGCCCAAAACCCCAGAGTTTGCACGCTTGGCCCAAACCGCCAAAATATCAACAAAAACAGGAAACCCGTAGCTGCTTCCACCAGCGGGTAGCGGGCAGAAATCGGACTGCGGCAGTGATTGCAGCGTCCCCGCAGCCACAGCCAGCCGAACACGGGTATATTTTCGTAAGTTCTGAGTTGATGCAAACATTTGGGACAGCGAGAAGGAGGGTGGATCACCGACAAACCCGCAGGTAACCGATAGATTACCACATTCAGAAAGCTGCCGATCGCCGAGCCGATGACAAATACGATGGCGGTTACAAGGGAATTAAAGATTATTTCCATTAAGTTGACTGTTGTCTGTTGACTGTTGACTGTTGACTGTCGTAATTTGTTAGCTATTAGTTGTTAGATTGTGTTCTGTTAATTACTAATCACTTTTGTAGCGCTCAATCCAATTTTTATGATTTGGATGCGGACTAAAGTCCTCACTACGAACCTTTTTTTTAATTGTGCGATGTGTTTTAATTTTAAGCTGTTACCAATTCCCAATGCCCTATTCCCAATACCCAATACCCAATTCCCAACTGTCAACTGTCAACTGTCAACTGTCAACTGTCAACTGTCAACGGCCTAATACATTTGAGATTCAATTTCGTCAAAAGTAACAAAACGTTCGCCCGGTAATAACACAGGCTGCGAAGCAAAAATTAGCTGGCCTCGATCGCTTCCTTGACAGACAACAACACCAACAGGACGCTGCATCTGCTCGGAATGAACTTTTAGATACATACCATAAGCCGATCGAGCAGCTCGGATCAAATCGGGAGCCAGCAAGCTTTGAATTTCGGAAGTTGCTATCGTGGGTTTTGGGTGGGGCTGGTATCGAGTCACTGGAAACTTATGATAATGGTATGGGTCTAGCTGTTGGTGTTAGCTCTAAATCGATCGAACAGACCTTATTTTTTTAAGAACAGACAAGGTGGAAATTAATACATTAACGTACAATCCTCCCTTGGCCGCGATCGAACTGCGACTGCGAGCGCTCCTTTCGGCTGAACTTTACGCGAGCGCGTGGGTAGACCCCTCCCCAGCCAAGCTAATGGGGGTTTTCGAGCACCTGCGCACTCTGCGCTACATCCTGCACGACTACGTGCCCAGGCCTGTATCCGAATCTCCGCCGAATCCGGGGGATGTACGCTATCAGTGGCAAACAGGAACTTTGCTATTCACAGATTTAGCAGGGTTTACCTCGCTGTTGGAAGCGAACGCAGCCCAAGGGCGCAAGGGCGCTGAAACCCTGCTGGGAGTAATTAACGACTATTTTGCCTCGATGATTGAAATTGTCAGCAAATCTGGCGGTGATTTGTTGGAGTTTACCGGAGATGCGCTGCTGGTGCAGTTTCTAGCTGGGAAGGACGAACAGGATACAGCGAGGGCGGTGCGGGCTGGTTTGCGGATGCAGCGGGCGATGGCTAAATTTGCCAATATCGAAACGGCGCGGGGTGTTTTGTCTTTGAGAATGCGGGTGGGAATCCACTGCGGGCGGTACATTAGTGCGGATATCGGCACGCCGCTGCGGATGGTTCACGTACTGCTGGGAGATTCAGTCCAACAAGCCAAGCAAGCTGAGGGTTCTGGGATGGTGGGGCGGGTGTGTCTAACAGAAACTGCTAGTTCATGTTTGGGAAACCAATTTTGTTTTGAACCTGCGAAACCGGGTTATGTGTTGGTGGCTGATGATTTTACGGACGATCGCCTGGGGGAGTACGATATTACTTTGACTGGGCGACGAATGCCGAGTTCGATATTGCTCGATCGCAGCGTTTCGGGTTTGGTAAGCGAAATCGGCGAAGCCGTGAAGCGGGTTGAGCCCCTTGCTAGTTATATTCCCCAAACGATCCTGAGACTGCTGGTTGAAAATGCCGACAGGCGGAAAATCCCGCCAGATTTTCCCGAACCGACGGTAATGTTTGTCAACTTGATCGGTTTACCAAAGCTGGTAGAGAAAGCAACGCCAGCCGAAGAAGCTAACCTGGTACTCGGCTGTTCTCGGGTGTTTGCGTTAATTGATGCTGTGGTGTCGGCCAAAGGAGGCGTGCTGCAAAAAGTAACGGCACACTTGGATGGTTCAGATATACTGATTTATTTTGGCGTACCGGACGTTCACACCGACGATCCAAGCCGTGCGGCGAGTGCGGCGATTGCGATCCGAGCTCTGATTGCCGGTTTGCAAACGATCGCCATCGGCGGTCAAAATGTGAAAGTAAGCTGTCAAATTGGGTTGTGCCTAGGGCCGGTGTTTGCTGCTGAGGTTGGCGAACCGCGAGGGCGCAGGGAGTTTAATATTCTCGGAGATACGGTGAATACGGCTGCTCGGTTGATGAGCAAGGCGGGGGAAAATGAAATTTTGATCGGTCAAAGGGTGTTTGAGTCGATCGGGCTAAACTTCGATTGCGAGGCTTTGGGAGCTGTTTCTCTCAAGGGCAAATCTGCTCTGACTCCGGTTTTTGCTTTGCACGGTTCAAAGGTGGAGAGGGCAAAAGGGGGCGTTTAAATAACTTGGCTTGGCTAAAAGTTGTGTCGCCCTTTATGCTGATTCTAGATGACAAACTGGAATTTGTTCGGTTCTTTCAGGCAATCTCGCTCCAGTCGCGACAGCATGAACCGCATGAAGAATATCGGCTGAATAGTATCGATTGCCACAGTTATCACAAACACCAATAGTCACATTTTCAAGAATTACAAATCCATTTTTATGTTTGAATGCCTCGCGCTTGACAGTGCGGGGTTGAACAGTTCCTTCGCAATACTCACATCGGTATCGATACATACGATTAGCCCTCAAGTTCCGTTACTTCATAAACCGTGATGATTAGATAACGTCCGTTACTAGCGAAACGTCCAACCACTCCAACAGGTGTTTGTCTATCCAGTGCAGTCCCCACTACTACATATTTTGTACCTCTGGGGTCGCCTTTTTCAACCCGGATAATCTGACCGTTTAGAATCGCCTCTTCCACATCCAAGATGGTCAGCAAATCCTCCGCCATTTCTTCCATTGCGTGGGCTGACCGAAAGCATCCAGGATACAAGCCCCCGGATTCATCCGTGGAGAAATAAAA
>NZ_JAUBOJ010000326.1:0-9050 GCF_036700185.1 Microcoleus sp. BM001215392
TGGTAATAAAATACTGGTGTTGCGGAAACTCTTTGAGGATTTCTATCAGCTTCTTAGCCGCCCCTGGATGTAAATAAGATTGGGGTTCGTCAATTACTATTGGTCTAGATTGCGGCGAGGTCACTACCCCGTAAAGGATTGCCAACACCTGACCAATACCAGTCCCGCAGTCCGACAAAGAAAATGCCAAGTCTTCTCTATCACTTTCAACAGATTTTGTGGGCCAAATTAATATTTCAAGGTTCGGCCCCTGACGGTTCTGCTTCTCCAGAATTCGAGTCGAAACCAATCCGAACTGTGGAAACATGGTAGAGACGTACTGATTGAAACGCTCATACAGCTTTTTTTTAATAATTCGCGACTGCAATAAATGGATAACTTCGGCCAAGTTTGAAGCGTTTGAATTGAGTTCTTCATTGTCTCCGACAGAGCATTCTCCAACGAACCGCTGGGCTTGAAGTTGAGAAACCCAGCTTCTGAATTTGTGAAAAAGTGTTACGAAAAAATCTTCTCCTCTATAGCTAGAGTCTGTTTGATTAGTTTCTGGATCGAATGTAAAACGACCGCTTTCGTCTTTTTTGATAAAATTTTTGTTTCGGTGCCTTGAAAATCCGAGCGGCATTTGGTTGGGTTGATAGTACGTTAATTCAATAGCCGCATCTAAATCTTTTATTGAAATGTCCTTCCGCTCTACTGAACTTCCGGTCGATTTAGGAACAGTTAACTCTACATCGTTGGGATTGTCCATCCAATTTTGGAATAAAGTAAGCAGTTCAGCAGCAGGTAAATACGAATTGCTAGCAGAAGATAATTCTACATAGTGGTTAGCTGGCAAATCATCGAAGAGGCGATGGATTTCTGCTTTTGTGAAGATTAAAGTTAATTTAGCGGTAGATTCTCGGATCGGCGTTGAATTGGGTTGCGGAAGCGTTTCGATACTGCGGTGCGGGCTTGTCTCAAAACTCAGGCTCAGAGCTTCCAGCAGCGCTGTTTTCCCTGAATTGTTGGCTCCCACAATAATATTGATGCCGGGTTGGAATTCTAACACCCCAGAATCCCGGAATGACTTGTAATTAAGTAACTGGAAACGGGAGATGTACATAACTGTGTTTTTGAGGAAACGATACTTGAGCGCTCTGAGCCGGGTGCGGTAGCGATGCGGGCTATTGAGACTAAAATTAAGCTTCAATTTACTTCTCTATCCAAATTTTTAAAGAGAATCTCCCTCAATTTTTTTTGACTTTGATAAGAGCTAGATTTTGGAAGTGAGATATAAAGCTTATCTTGTTTTAGGCAGTATTCAACAAACCACCTGACAATTTTTTGAGCATTGATACTCCTTTGCAAATCTTGAGCGTTTAACTTTTCGATTTCTCTTAATAATTGTCTGCTCTTCAAAATATATTCTTGGCTGACAACAGGAGTCATCAATGCCATCTCACTCATATATACACCCTCTTTATCGTCAGTAACCAATTCGTAATGAATACGTCCACACTGAGTTATTTTCACCCTTTGGGACTCATAAATATTCGTATCTGTTGGGTCGTAAGGTTCAATAAGGCGGTAGTCAAGAAGAGCCTTAAGATTTTCTTTTACAAGAGTTCGACTTACCATAGTAGGCTCAAAATAGTTTAGAATGTCTTCCACAGATCGGTAGATTTTTTCTTGTTCTAAAGTCTCAGAATAAGCATCTATCAATAGGCGAAGAACTGATAATCGAAGTAATGGACTTGTGGCAGTATTAGAGCCAATATCGAATAAATTTAAAATAAAACTGCTATCTTTTTGATAGAAATGATTGTAGTCTCCCAGCAAAAGAGCCTTTTTGATATTTACGCCTTGTGGGCGGAATTCTTGACCAATAGCATAAGCTTTAACCAATTCCGAAACATCTATAATCGGTGAAGTAATAATTTTTTGGGCAATTTGAAGCCCTCTACGAATATCAAAGTTGGCAAGCCATCCAACCATACGTCCTACATAATCTTCCTTGACAAATATTGCTTCTACAGACAAAGCAAATGCTTTAACATCTGGGATCGATAGACGAATTCCTTTTTTTGTGAAATATTCTTTGCTAGTCTCAGCATTTTCTTGAGCCTTTTCCTTAATAAATTCAACACGCTTGGTAAGAACTTCTTTTGTTGAAGGTACTGGCAAATAAAAGTCTCGGTGATCGTAAGATTGAAGTGGACCTGATTTTGAAAGCTGCCAAACTGTGCGATCGGTTATAGGACAAATAATAAACGAAAAGCATTCTCTATAAATTGATTGTGCAAATTGAAAGACGGACTCTTGGAAAGATTGTGGAAAATGGTCAGTATTGTCAAAAACAATACAAGGCATTAATTTTCTAGAAGAAATTGAGTCTTTAAGCAGTTTTCTAACATACTCATGGGGGGCTTTTGCTATAAAATCACTGATTAATCCGCCAAATTTTTCTTTGAAAGCCTCCTTATCTCTTTGATAGAGCGGCTTGTACTCTCCATCACTCCATCGCTTATATTCAGAAAAGAAAACTCCCTGAAGGTTATCATAAGTAGGATAACCATCTTTAAAAAGGTTTATCTCTAATTCGACTTTTAATTTATCGGTTAGCCAATCTGAAATTGTAGCTTGATTTCCATCAGAGTTTGCTAAATCAACGCGAATAACCAAGCAATTATTACGAAGTTGCTTATCTAAAACCAGTTTAAAAAATCTGTTAATAAATGTCGATTTCCCTGCGCCTTTGTTTCCTATGATTAAAACAAACTCACCTTTTTGTAGTTCTATGGCACTCCGAATTTCATCTTCTAGCTCCATACCTCGTTCTGACTTAACAATATCAATTGTATTCAATAAGTGTCTTGTAATCTTATCCAGGCTTTCATCAGCCGCACGACTCTCTTTTGATTCTACAAAGCATTTCTCAAGCATATCAGAATCGTCGCCTGAAATAGTGCTAAAGAAATTGCGGTAAATATTTTCTAAATCTCTTAGCAAGGGTGATTTTTGAAGCAAGCATCTCTCAGATAAGCCGGTAACTGCTTCAAAATTATCATTTTGACTAACCTGCAAACCTTCTGCTTCGTGAACATGGACTTGATATAAATTTTCAAGCATTCCTTCTGGGGAAAACAGGTCATAAAATACTGCAAAATTTTGCTCAATGGCTTGCAAACTTGGGAATACTACCGCTTTGCCTTCTTTGGGAGGTACTCCGTCCGTGCGAACCGCCCAAAATCCAATCCACTCAATCCCTGTAGTCAACGCTGAGAATAAAACAGCCGTGTCTGCACAATAACCTTTTGCTTGTTCCAACCCTTTAACTGCGGACTGGAGTGCTGAACCACTAACTTTATACCAAGCCATACGCGGTTGGCGAGTATCAATCAATAGATTAGAGGTACGCTTAGCTTCCACTACAAGCCTGTTACGCCCTCCAGCAGATAGTAAATAATCAATGTAACCAGATTCTGTATGAGGCTCAGTCCGTATTCCTTGCCTATCCCAACCTAAAACCTCAATCAATATGCGGTCAATAATATGAAGTCGTGCATCTTGCTCCGTCTCAAGCGGGGGATTACTAACATTCAACTCTTGGCATAAGCTATCGAACCGTTCTTTTGCTGTGTCAACATTCATAAACACGAACTTGCGAGAAAGTATTAGACTGAGCAGGTTAGAATTTAACTTAGTTATTTTGCAAGCTTTGCATTCATTACTATGACATAATATCAGGGCTTGAGTTCAATCCGTGACAGGTAAGGTTAATCTCTAGGACTCACGAATAATTTAAAGCAACTCAACTAAGCGTTAATTTGCAAAGGCTGACTTAACATATGATATAAACTCAAACTACCGCATATTTTGCGTTCTGTCAAATTAGACCCGGGAATATTTATATAATTTTCCAGTGTCTGGGATTTGCGGTAATACCCTACAGTTTAAGAATTCTTAGGAGATAAAGATGTTTTAATCCGCTGCGAGACTGGCTTGCAAGTTTCCTCAGTGTGCGCGAAGTGATGTTCTTTCACCGAACCCTTTTTTGCTGTCAATCCGCCACCGCAGTAGAGGCAAGCGAGATTAGTTTTTCCGCGCGCAACTTCATCAATGCCCGCCAGCTCACCGCTGGGAGCAACACCAAATTTTAGCCACATCGCCTTTCAATTCTCCTAAAAGCAGGTTTCGATTTCGTAGATGCACCTGCTCCACCTGATTCAGGATTCTAACAAATAAGAGAATTGAGAGCTTCTGGCTTGTGATTGAGAGCGACCGTCACCAATCTGGGAGTTCTTCAGCCGCGTCGAAGAGGGCTTGTGACAGTTGCTCTCTCGGTAACGGTGCAGCTAGCCTTTCATCGGGTACGTGGGGAAATGCAGGTTTCCCCGTGTAGGAAAGCATGGAGAGCGAAGCGATCGCACCCCGCACTTGATCCGGCTTAACTTCTAAGTATTTCTGCAATTGGTCTAGGTTGCTGTGACCGCTGATTTCTTGAATAATCCGCAGCGGTATCCCCGCGTTGCTCATCTGGGTGAGGGCGGTTCTCCTGAAACTGTGGGTGGATGCTCCCTCGATGCCGGCTCGATCGAACGCTTCTCTCAAAATCCGATCGGCTGAATCTGATTGCAAATGCTTCCAGTGGTGGCAGCGGTGGCGACCGGGGAATAAGTAAGTCTGACCCGCGTGGGGTTTCCAAGATGTCAGGAGACTTCGCAAATCCTCGATCACCGGAATCGTTCTGGTTTGGAGTTTTCCCTTGGTGTTGGCTTTGCGGAAGTTAATCGTAGAGCGGACAGCGCCAGAGTTGGTGTAGATATCCTTGACCATCAGGGAACAAGCTTCGGCAATGCGGCAGGCGGTGTAGAGGCAAACTCCAAAGAGGGTGCGATCGCGATCGGTCTGCAAACCATCGTTAAATAACTGTTCGATTTCCTCTTGTGTGAGGATTTTGGCTTGCCCGTGGCCTTCAATCTTCATGCTTGGTGTATACCCGACTCGACGCTCCAAAGTCTTGCATACTTACTGCATTACTGCATTAGTTTGGGGTATTTCTTAATGAGTTTGCTCAGGAGTAGGCAAGTTAGGAGAAGGCGATCGCACCCCGGTTTATTGATATGTTTGGTTGAGAATACAAGTGCTGAGTTTGATCGGAATAAATATGTCTTTGTACCGCTTTCTTCGGGTCAACATTTAGTTAGGCGGTATGTAATAGTGAGGGGAATAGCATATTAAGTTTTGTAAGAATTTCCTTAATATTTGACATAGGTATTGAAAAGAATATAAACGAACATTATTGAATACGGAGTGTTTTGTATGTGGATAGGTTCAATGAGGCTAATTGTGGAAACGAAGGATGCGCCTTTCGCAGGAACCGATAGTTTGGTACAGGCGATAATCTTGAGAGATGGCACCGAACTTCGCGTACTAAACTTGGATTATCCAACTGAAAACGACCTCGAACGCGGTGCAATCCGAAACTACGATTACATCGGGCCAACAAAGCTGCCACGGAGGAATGATAAGACACCTGAATTGCCACCTGGTATTGGACAGATTCCGATGCCATATCCTGGGTACGGTTTTGAATTCTCGAATGGACTGAACGGCCATCTCAAAATCCAGTTTAAAATACGTGGGGATGATATAGCATTTCTCAGATAGATGAGGTATGCAATAAGGCTTGAAAGCCCCGATATTCAGGGAATCTTGTGCACCTCATTTTTTCAATAAATGCTATATGTGGATTAAAGATAACGTTGATTTGTACGTTAGATTTATTCGCGAACGAGCCACTAGCTTTGACACCCTGGCTTGGCTGGAAGACCCAGACTGGACTTACATCGCCAGTTGGACTCAAGACGTGTCAATGAGCACTGATTCTAGCGAAGGAGTTACGACTTGGAATCTGACTCTGAATTGAGAACACAGCCAAACTCCGAGCTTTCGTAAATGATGTTACCGATAACGTTGAGAAAGATGCGATCGCGGTCTGTTTTCAAACCATCGTTGAACAACAGTTCGATTTCTGCTTGAGTCAGGATTTTCGCTTGCTACTGACCTTCTATTTTCATGCTTGGTGTATACGACCCGACGCTCCAAAGTCTTGCATACTTACTGCATTACTGCATCGGTAGGCGGGAGAATTTCGCTCTTCGAGGCTGCTGGGGGCGATCAAATTAACCTGGGAAAGGAGTGTCCTTTTGCATGGCTGAGGAATGTTCTTTTGCATAGCTGAGGAGTTCGTGAGTCCACGACTCAAATAACGCAAAGACTTCATCGACGAGATCCAGACAGCGGGCTTGGGTCGCATCATCCAGGTAAATTTCTGAAATATCAATGCGATCGCTTCCAACCAAATGACCTGACTCTAGGTTAAAGTGAAATGGCCCACAGTATCGCAGTTCGATATTGCGGCGCAACTCAATGGCTTTTGCTAGCTCCAGCACGGTACTGAAAAGAACATTTCCAGTTTCTTCAATCGCCTCAATTATGGCAAGCCGTTCTACAGCACTTGCTGTAGAAATGAGAGCAGCTAGGCGGTAAGTTAGAATTCGATTTTGGCGTGTCTCGTCGCTCCACAAAAAACGCATGAGCTTCGTTGGAGCGCAGGGATTGTCAAAACCGAGTTTTGCAAAGTCTTCAAGGTACCAAAGCCAATGGTGGTCGTCTTCATAAGTATGAATGTTCACCCGCTGTTGGTACTCATCACTTGCAGGCTCGGAGCGCAACATATATTTGTTGATATCGCCAAAACTCAGAATAAAATGCGCCATACACGGGTAAAAAGACAGCCGCTGTTCCTCAGATAAGCTTGCATCCCGCGTATATTGAAATAGCGGCAAGTTGGCATAAGCTTCCTTGTGTTCTAATATTTTTGCGAGTACAATCTTCACAATAACTCCTGATTTTTATTCGGATCTCCAAAAACGATAGTACCGCCTGTTAGTAAACGGGGACGGAGACTCATAGTTCTTCCTATTAAAATTAGTTAGCACTTTTAATCGGAGACTCTTTAGCCATCGAAATAGCTAGATTAATCAATGCTGACTTCTGACTTTGGATCGCAACACTCCGGTCGTAATCGAATCCACCTTTGATAGTTGCTCGATAATTCAAACCATCTTGTTTCCAAAAGACGTGTAGAGAAGGTGGAGTTGAAGCACCTCCCCCATTCTGAACAATGAAAACACCCTGAATCCCTGGCTTTAACGTGATGGTTGTTCTTTCTAAGACTGCCATATCTGAGCTGATTAATAGTTTTATCTCTGATTCTGTTCTAGTTTGAGGGTCACGTTGTCTAATTGCTCTAACTCTTTGCATATATGTCTTAGAAAAGATATGCTTGGAACGCAAATTATCAGCATATTCAGAATATTTGGCTACTGCAATAACTCCAAAATAACAGGATCTACTCATGCAGTTCGGTTGTGAATTCAGAAATAATGCAAACTCTCCGGGGATGGTTGTAATGACTTGCGGGTAAAGTTTAGTGTTGCTGATATTAACACTTGAAGGTAGGCGCATTACCCATCCTCTCGGAATCTGATTCTTAATATCCCGGATAATAGGTGTAAACATAGATGCAGGTGCAGCATTTACAGTTTGGGGTTTTGTGAGATAGCAAGCTCCCAACACGGCACAACTGAGCATAATCCCTAAAATCGATTGCTTTCTATTCATAAACTATCCTTTCTATTCCTTATCTCTTTCTTAAATAATTCTCTAATTCAGCGGTGCGTTGTTTGGTCGTGCGTTCCAAACATTCATTGAGAAAACCTCGATAACCCGAACCACCGCGATTCTCATAAACTTCTGCTTCGCAACTTTTATCCCGCGACTTAATCCATTTTATCTGTTCTTGATAAAGTACCGATCGCTGTTTTCGACTTAATTTAGGAAGCAGTTGTTGATAAACTTGATTAAGGCGCTTGTCTGCGGCTTCATATCTTAATTGCGCGCACTCTTTGTACTCTAAGTTACTTTGAGGGTTGCTGCAATTACGCTGTCGCTGAGCGATTTGGTCTGGTATCGCTGCACTGTCTTGTTTTAGCTGTGCAAAGACTGGCAAAGAGTTAGAGCCAACAACAGCCAAACTTATTATTAAACTAAAAATTACTCGCCCTTCGATCATTTTGCCTCTCTGTTCTAATTCAAATCCTAGACTAAAATTATTGCCATATTACAAATAACGTTCCATATCCTCAGTTTCAGGAAGTTTTCTCCTTCTAAATCTTTTTACCTGATTGTGGTTCAGTTCTGCTGAAGCTTGTATAAAGGAAAGTGAGCCAAATCATCGCTATTTCTGAAGCTGGGTTAGCCACAACCAGAAGCTAATATCGGCAAAACTCACCCCGTCAGCCAACGGTAGACCAATATTCTCTCTGTTTGCGGTCATCCTTATCTAATACCAATTTCATAAAATAATGCTACAGATAATACATCTCAAATCCATACTCTGGTAATAACCATCTATCGCACTACTAAATGAAATTGGTATAACGTTTTACTGCATTACTGCATTTATCTGGGTATTGCTTAGCGCCAGGAGGCTGATGCAGTCAGGAAACATACTGTTTCAGGGGCACAGGTGGATGCAGAAAGGTTCGGGCGATCGTTAAATCTGATGCTTTAAACAGGCTCATGCCAATAAATTAGGTCATAATGTCGATCGCCCACCTGTCTGATAATGTAAAGCGAGTCGTTAGCGGAGCCCTCGAAGAGGATCGCACTTTGACAAGGAACAAAGTTTGCACTCCGCACCAAACCAGAAGCTTCGTTCTTGAGGACAGGAGAGATGTCACCAAAGAAGAACGTTAAATCTGATTCTCAATCAAGTAACCTGAATATCATGCTCAGCTTCCTGAAACATAATTGATTTACATCGAAATATTTTAATTAGCTTGACTTTAGTCCTGTATGTCGTAAAACAATATTTAACACCCAACTATGCTATTAAATAATCGGTATCAAGTTTTAAAATCTATTGGTTCTGGTGGGTTTGGGGAAACATTCCTCGCAGAAGATACCCAAATGCCATCAGGACGGCGGTGTGTAGTTAAAAA
>NZ_JAUBOJ010000327.1:0-9029 GCF_036700185.1 Microcoleus sp. BM001215392
GGGTGCATCTCATTTTTGGAAATATACTCGTAGGGGCGAAGCATTTCGGCAGTAAATCTCTGATTCTTACTCATAAATTATGTGCCGAAATGCTTCGCCCTTGCCAAAATGAGATGCACCCCACCGTCATTACTTTGGAGGAACAATTTTATGGCAGACTCAATGGTATTAGACGGGCTAACTCACCAGAAAAACTAATTTCAGCTTATGCAAAGCTGAGTGCTACATGGAACTATTTCGCAACAGTTAATTTGCTTGATTTTGACCTGGATGCTTCTAATTGTTTCTCTAAGCTTTTGCATCAAAAGATTCGCATCGGCACTCAAGATTTACGAATTGCTGCTGTTGTGATGTCAAGAAATGCTATTCTGGTGACGCGGAACCGGCGGGATTTTGAGCGTGTACCGGGTTTGAGGTTTGAAGATTGGACGCTGGATGTGTCGGATGAGGGGTGAAAGTGCGATCGGGCTGCTATCCCCTAAAAAATTCCCCAAATCAACTCACCGATATTTAACTGCGTACCAATAGCCTTAGGTCAGACAATGGGCGATTCGCTACCAGATAGCTGTACTTGACGCACTTCCAGAGTGCTACGATCAAATCAGAGCATCAATCACAAACAAAAATGGCAACAATTACCATTGAAATTCCTCACGAACTGGCTCAAGGTCTAGAACCCTGCAAAATCGATGGCTAGAACAGATTTGGCAACTTCTAGAAGTCACTAAAAAGCCCATAACTATCGAAGCCCAAGTGAAAACTAATACCGCCGATTTTCCCAAAGTTGATCGAGAAGTTATAAACTCTTCGATTTGCACTCCAAATCCACAAGATATTGTGATTTTTAAAGTTTAACAAACTGCTGCGATGAGATTAATTTAATTCCCTCATACAGCACGTTTAACTGAATTGTACAACCAATTGAGAGCTTGTTTACCGCATTAATTATTTAAACAAATAACCTATTTTCTTACAAATAACGCTGAAAATGCTGTAGAGCGCGTTTCAATTAAATGCACAAAAGATCAACATTTTGATTTTTAATTTTAAAATTGAGGTAGACTAGCTATATTGATAATTTCTGTGTATGCTGAAGTCAACAATTAACCATCAATCATCAACCATCAACCAATGAGTAGTATCGTTACAGGCGCGGCAGGTTTTATCGGCTCTCACTTAGTCGAGACTCTTTTAAATCAAGGTGAGCAAGTAATCGGCGTTGATGAAATCAACGATTACTACAGCCCTGAATTGAAAAGAAAAAATCTCGCTCATTTTGGGAAAAATTCAAATTTTAAACTGGTTGAGGGCAATATCTTATCTTTGGATTGGAAACCGCTTTTAGCCAATGCCGAGGTTATTTACCACCAAGCCGCCCAAGCAGGAGTCCGCGCTAGTTGGGGAGACGGTTTCCGCAGCTACACCGATCGCAATATCAATGCGACTCAACTACTCCTAGAAGCGGCAAAAGATGCACCGCAACTAAAAAAGTTTGTATTAGCATCCTCTTCGTCGGTGTACGGGAATGCTGAAACTTTCCCTACTTCCGAAACAGCCTGCCCTCAACCAGTGTCTCCCTACGGCATTACCAAATTAGCCGCTGAACGTTTGTGTTCACTTTATTATCACAATTTCGGGGTTCCGGCAACCATGCTGCGATATTTCACTGTTTACGGGCCTCGCCAGCGTCCCGATATGGCATTTCACATATTTTTTAAATCAATTTTGCGTAACGAACCGATTTCAATTTATGGAGACGGACAGCAAACGCGAGATTTCACATTTATCAGCGATTGTATTGCCGCTAATTTAGCCGCTGCGACATTCCCGGAATCTGTCGGGGAAATTTTTAATATCGGCGGCGGAAGTCGAGTTGCTTTAGCAGAAGTTATTGAGACTATCCAAAGCATTGTCGATCGCCCAATTCGCATCAATTACCTAGAATCGAGCAAAGGAGATGCGCGAGATACTAGCGCTGATGTATCCAAAGCTCAGAAAATTTTGGGATATCAGGCACAGGTTTCTTTGAGGGAAGGACTCAAGCAAGAATGGGAATGGGTTAAGTCTTTGTACGCTTAGAATTTGCTGCACTTGCTCCTACCAAAAAAGTCAGATTAATGCAACATTAGTCGCTCCGGTGTGTCGCCACGAACCATACTTCGGAAAGTTTTTGATGGCTAACCGTATCATACAATACGGTTTATTTAAGAACAATCTGAATTTCAATAAATGCCTGTATTGGCTATAAAATCGCGCTCTGACATTCGTCAAAAAGCGTTAAGTCAACCCTATGGGATTGGGAGCGGTCAATGGCGCATTTTGGGCGATCGAGTGCAGGCGAGACGGCACAATTTTGAGGTTTACAAACAAGCTTTGGGAAATCGGCCGGGAATCGAGTTTATGCCGGAAGCTGATTTTGGACGCGCTACTGGCTGGCTGACTTGTTTGACAATTAATCCTGCTGCTTTCGGTGCGGATAGAGAACAAGTTCGCCTCGCACTTGCAAAGGAGAAAATAGCAGCGCGCCCGGTTGGGAAACCTTTGCATTTGCAGCCTGTATTTGCTGAGTGTGAATGTGTCGGAGGTGCAGTTGCTGAGGAGTTATTTGAGTACGGCCTTTGCTTGCCTTCTGGCTCTAATTTAACTGACGAAGATTTAGAACGAGTTACCAGCGCGATCTTAGGTTTGTAGTCAGGAATGCAAGTCCTTATTGATTTTGTAGTAAGGACTCGATCTTTTGTTTGCGAACTAAAAATTTAGAGATAAAATTATATATTGACTTGGGAGATACTGTCAACAGTATTTTTTCGTAAATACGGCAGTGTCAATAAAATTAGGTAGGTTAGATGTAGGAGCGATCGCACTCTGTGGAAGATATTTGAGTGTGCTGGGTTAATTAAAGATTTTATGAAGGTGGTGGATAAGTCTTTACATTGTCGATCGATATTTTGTTATTGTATTAACAAGTTTGATTCGATCGACTGAATTGTTGTACCACAGTCTTGCACTCTAAACAGAACGGCAGTTTCCCCCATGAGAATTTTAGTTACAGGCGGTGCGGGTTTCATCGGTTCCCATCTGATCGATCGCTTAATGGCCCAAGGACACGAGGTAGTCTGCCTGGATAACTTTTACACCGGGACTAAGCGTCATATCCTTAAATGGCTGGATAACCCCTATTTTGAGCTGATCCGCCACGACATCACGGAACCGATTCGGTTAGAGGTCGATCAAATTTACCATCTGGCTTGTCCGGCTTCGCCCATACACTATCAGTACAATCCTGTCAAGACAATTAAAACAAACGTCATCGGTACGATGAATATGTTGGGATTGGCGAAGCGGGTGAAAGCAAGATTCTTTCTGGCCTCCACATCAGAAGTGTACGGCGATCCGGATGTCCATCCCCAAACAGAAGACTATCGCGGCAACGTAAATTGTATAGGAATTCGGAGCTGTTACGACGAAGGCAAGCGAGTAGCTGAAACCCTATCTTTTGACTACCACCGCCAAAATGGTGTAGACATTCGAGTTGTGCGAATTTTTAATACCTACGGCCCGCGAATGTTAGAAAATGACGGCAGAGTTGTGAGCAATTTTATTGTTCAAGCTTTGCGCAATCAACCGCTGACTGTGTACGGTGACGGTTCCCAAACGCGGAGTTTTTGCTATGTTTCTGATTTGGTAGAAGGATTCATTCGCTTGATGAATAGCGACCAAATTGGGCCAATGAATTTGGGGAATCCCGGCGAATACACTATCTTGGAATTGGCACAAAAAATTCAAAATATGATTAATCCAGGGGCAGAAATTATCTTCAAACCGCTGCCGCAAGACGATCCAAAACAGCGACAACCGGATATTACTCTTGCTAAAAATTGGTTGGGGTGGGAGCCAACTGTGCCGCTGGATCGAGGTTTAGAGTTGACTATCAAGGATTTTCGCGATCGCATTGAGGAAAACCAAAAGTAGAGATAGGGAGAGTGGGAGACGGTACAAGGGGGAGACGGGGAGAGGAGAAGTATTTTTACTTCTTACTTCTTAATTATTCCCTCTTCCTTATTCCCTTTTGCTTCCTCAATCTGCCCTCTGACTAATAAGAACTGTCAGCTATCAACTATCAACTATCAACTGACAACTAACAACTATCAACTGACAATTGTCAACTGTGTACTAACTTTTAGGAGATTTATATGCGTGTTTGCGTCATCGGTACAGGATACGTCGGCTTAGTCACCGGCACTTGCTTGGCCCACATCGGCCACCACGTGATTTGTGTTGATAACAACGAAGAAAAAGTTAAATTAATGAAGTCCGGACAGTCGCCAATTTTTGAACCCGGACTGTCTGAATTAATGCAATCGGCTTCTCAATCTGGAAAGCTTGAATTTACTGCGGATTTAGCAGCAGGAGTTGCTCACGGGGATATTTTATTCATTGCGGTAGGGACGCCTCCTTTACCTACGGGCGAAAGCGATACTCGCTACGTGGAAGCGGTGGCGCGCGGCATTGGGGCTCACCTCGACGGCGATTACAAAGTGATTGTGAACAAATCTACCGTACCCATCGGTTCGGGAGATTGGGTGCGGAGGATTGTTTTAGACGGTTTGGCTGAGCGTCAAAAACCTCAAAGCGGTGACGGGGTTTCTGGTGAGGAAGTAGCAGCAAAAACAGGCGTGCAATTTGATGTGGTTAGCAATCCGGAGTTTTTGCGGGAGGGCTGCGCGGTTCACGATACGTTTAATCCCGATCGCATTGTTCTGGGCAGCAACTCTCAGCGGGCGATGGATATGATGGTACAATTATACACGCCGATTGTCGATCGCAAGTTTGCAGAAAACCCGTCTTTGGCTGCGGTGCCCGTGGTGATGACTGATATCAGTTCCGCAGAAATGATTAAGTACGCAGCTAATGCTTTTTTGGCGACTAAGATTAGCTTTATCAATGAAGTTGCTAATATTTGCGATCGGGTTGGTGCAGATGTTACTCAAGTAGCCCGAGGTATCGGTTTAGATTCGCGGATTGGTAGCAAGTTTTTGCAAGCTGGAATTGGTTGGGGCGGTTCTTGTTTCCCCAAAGATGTTTCGGCTTTGGTTCACACTGCTGAAGATTACGGCTACGAAGCGCATTTGTTGAAAGCGGCAGTGGAAGTTAACGAACGCCAGCGGTTGATTGCAATTGAAAAGTTGCAGCAAGTTTTGAAGATTCTTAAAGGCAAAACTGTCGGACTTTTGGGCTTGACTTTCAAGCCGGATACTGACGATTTGCGGGATGCTCCTTCACTGAATTTAATCGAAAATTTGAATCGATTGGGAGCTAAAGTTAAAGCTTACGATCCGATTGTTTCTCAAACTGGGATGCGTCACGGTTTGTCGGGAGTTTTGGTAGAAACAGATCCCGAAAGATTGGCGGATGGTTGCGATGCTTTGGTGTTGGTGACTGACTGGGAACAGTTTCGTAATTTAGATTACGATAAAATGGCGAAGTTGATGGCTCATCCAGTGATGATTGACGGCCGCAATTTCTTGGATAAGAAGGTTTTAGAAGCGGCTGGTTTCCAATATGTAGGGATTGGAAGATAAATCAGAGTTGGGAGGATAATCTCTATCCTGTAGGGTGCGCAATGCGCACCTTACATTTAGATGTTTCGCTGGTAGGGAAGCATCGCGGGTTTACTCGCCCCACCTGCTTTAAAAACTTTCCATTAATGCTCTTTCTTGAGCGTAAACATCGCGCAATTGTTGCAATGCTGAGCTAGAAATTACCGATTTAACTGTAGCGACTAATTTACCCCAATCATGCAAGCTGTCAACTGAAACAGCGGCTTTGAAGTTGTACGCATAAAATTTTGTCCAAAATTCTGGTGCTTGGGTGCGTTTCCAGCGTTTGTACCAGCCGAGATAGTCTTGAGTGCACGCTGGTTTTACTTCTAAGATTGGGGGGAAATCGGCGTAGCTGACGAATCTGCTGAGGCCTTTGGCGTGCACGTACACCATGTTGTGACAGCATTCGATTCGGTAAATTTGGTCTGGTGTGATGTTGAATAAAAGTGCGACTGTTTCTTCGGTGACAAATCTCGATCGCGGATTCACTGTCAGCGATTTATGAATAATTTTTGAGGCGCCGATCGCTGACGACGATCTTAACTGATTTTCTGATATCATTGTAGTTGCATCTGGTGGTTTGTAACTGTATCTGCTGGGTGCGATCGACAGAAATTATCTGTCGGGATTAATTATAACTGGCGATCGCCTTTAGTTTCGCTGACCGGGGGCGATCGCTTTTTGCTATATTATACTAAATCCAAAATTTTGTAAATAGTTTATATGAGTAAAGGTTTAGTCAGGCTGCGGGTTCGAGAGTTGGCGGCCGAGAAGGGATGGACGCTCAAGGAGGTTGCCGAGCGATCGGGCGTCGGGTACAGTACGATTAGCAATTATGCCCGTTCTCAGGGGATGGCAATGGTTGATTTTGCCGCAGTACACAAGCTGGCTCGTACTTTTGACGTGCTGATTGAGGATTTTGTGGTCATCATGGAAAAGTAGGTACTTTTTGGCGATCGAGTTTTGTTTTTGCGATCGACCTTTTGGTGTAGATTATTGAGGAATAGGCGTTTGTGACGAGAAGTCTTCCCGCCAAGTAAATAAGACTTGTTCTTCAGCTTGCCTAAATTCAATGTTGAAGCGATCGAACACGACTTCTCGGCCTAAAAGCAATTGTTCTCCACCTGTATTGGTTTGCAACCAGGCGACGGGAGCAATAAAACCGTGTCCGTCAATAGTCATTTCAATATTGCGGATTACATACTCAACTCTTCCGCCTACAGTTTCTGCCAATAACGAAGATTCTGCATCAGCCAAAGCAAATCCTAAGTCTTGACCAAGTTTAAAGGAAATTAAACTCAGTTCAGCGCCGGAATCTACTAACATAGTTGTAGAAATTTCTACATCTCTATGCTTCATTTTAACATGATAGTTGGGCTGCCAATTATGGCGAGAAACTGTCCGAAAGCGAATAGATAAAATTTGAATAGAAGCAGTGGAACGGGGAACCAAATAAATTGCATAAAGCTCTCCTGAAGCTTGAGCTAAATCCAAAATTTCCCGCAAATTTTCACTATGAGCGATTAATCCCTCGGCGTTGTAAGCAACATATTGATTGCGATAGAAATCTAATAAATCCAGTCGGTTGCGGTTGAGCCACTTTAGCATCTCGCGGCTTTGTTCTTTCGAGGGTGTATTAGTCATAAATTTGGGGATTATTATGATTATACAATTTAGGATAATTAATTATAGCATTTGGAATCTGGTTGTGCGATCGCAGAGCCGATTTATGCAAAAAATGGAAGAGTTATAGTCTTTCTCCGTCACATGAGGTATGCGGGCGAAAAAGGGCAAGAGAGCCAAAGTAATCGGTTCAGGTACAAATCAATTCAGAAGTGTCATAGTCTCTGCGATCGCTTCGTTCCTCTCTTCGGACAACCTTCGCACTTAGCAGTATTGGCCTATAATCAAACTAACCCCTTGCAGCAGCGCATCAGGAGAGCCGTCAAATGTCAGATCCGATAACCTTGGGCTTGCTTTTCACCATCGCTTGGCAAGGTATTCTGGGAACTCAAGTTAATGATGCAGCAAAGCACCTTTGTTTGACTGGAATCAAAAAACTATCACGAAACGGGAAAATAGTCAATCACGATTTAGAAAAAGCCCTCAAAACTTCTTTCCTGAAAGCTCAGCAACAAATCGCTTCAGAATGCAAACAGGAAATCGATCCGAAAAATGCCGCTAACCGAGACAGTTTTGCCTATTCGCTGCAAGACAGGCGCAGGGATTTCGATTGGTTGAAACGAAAGCTCGAAAAGCTCAAATTAGAATTAGAACAAGTCGATAAAGAAACAGTCCCGTCTGGGATTCCCATTACCGGATTAGATGAGATAGAATTGCTGCTGACTTCCGCAGATCAGTTAAAGCAGCATCAGGTTGAAACAGTCAAGCAAAAACTGCTGGAAGTCGCCCTAGAAAATTGCCATGTCACACCCTACAAGACTAAGTTAGAGCAAGAATTATTTGCCTTAGTATCTGCATACTTTGCTCAGGCAATCAAGGAAAATGAGAAAGTTTTCCAGATTTTTACGGGTCAAACTTTAACACGGATTGATAGCAGAACCCAAGAGATGTATGCTTGGCTGGAAGAGATAGTTGAAAAGAGCCGCATTGCTTACGTGCCGATTGACTGGCAGGATATTTGCCAGCAGATATTAGACGAGAAAGAACAGCAGCGACTTAGTAGCAATCAACTAACTTTTGGCAACCATCAAATAGATGATGTTTATGTACCGCTGGGATTGGTGGAACGGCACAAAGTGACTCAGCAGCGCGAGAATCTTGGGGCTGAGGAAGGTTCGGATTTGTATCGAGAAAAAGAAGTTACTCAGACATTTGAACATAGCGAGTTTCTCGAACAAGTAATCCAGCAAGGAATTAGCCCGAAAAGCAATGGGAAGCGGTTAGGAATTATTGGGGAACCGGGGGCGGGGAAAACAACGCTGTTGCGGCAGATTGCGAATTGGGTAGCGGCGGGCATTTCCGAGGCTATGGTAATTTGGGTATCCTTGGCGGATTTGCAGGGGAAGGAATTAGAAACCTATTTATTTGATAATTGGTTGTTGGCGGCAATTAAGAGAATTGGGAAGGCTGAGGCGACGGCGGATATTAAGGATGATTTTTTAGCGCAATTTAATGCCGATCGCGTATGGTTGGTTTTGGATGGGGCGGATGAGATGGCGGCGGGAGATGGGAATCCTTTGGCGGAAATCGATCGGCAAATTAGGACGGGCGGCTGCATTCAAAGGGCGCGAATTGTGCTAAGTTGTCGGCAGAATGTCTGGGATGCGATCGGCTCTGCGTTGGATAGTTTTGATACTTATCGCACTCTGGAATTTTCCTATCCCGAACAAGTGGAAATGTTTATAGAGAGGTGGTTTGGAACCCTCGCTAACCCGCAGTTTGGAACCCCCCCTCACCCCCCCT
>NZ_JAUBOJ010000328.1:0-8991 GCF_036700185.1 Microcoleus sp. BM001215392
CAATAACCAATAACCAATAACCAATAACCAATAACCAATAACCAATAACCAATAAGCAGTAACAACTGACTTCTTCCTTCGCCTAAATCTGTTATCTTAAGTAAAGAACTCTGCCCGATCGCCCTTTTCGGACAAAGGTTTTCAATGGCTTTCAACTCTAAATTGTTACTCTGCTTAAATATTATTTGTGCGCGTTAACCTCACCGATCGGCAACAACACATCCTTTGGGCAACGGTTCGCCACTACATAGCAACAGCGGAACCCGTTGGCTCAAAAGCTTTGGTTGACGAATACAACCTCAGCGTCAGCCCAGCTACCATTCGCAATGCGATGGGGACTCTTGAAAAAGCTGGACTGCTATATCAGCCCCACACTTCTGCCGGACGAGTCCCCTCTGACTCCGGCTACAGAATTTACGTAGACCAGTTGATTCAGCCATCCGATACCCTCGCCCGCAAAGTGGAACAGGTACTAGACCAGCTCAATTGGTCGGACGGTCGCATGGATGGGGCACTCCGCGGCGCTGCTAAAATTCTGGCAACGATCAGCGGTTACATTGCCATGATCACGATACCGCAAACCAATATGGCTTGCTTGCGGCACTTGCAACTGGTGCAGCTAGAGGCCGGAAAGGTGATGCTGATCGTGGTGACTGATGCCTACGAAACTCATTCGGTGTTAGTACAGTTGCCGAAGCATCCAGATGGTAACTGGCCAGATGGCGAAATTGTCGATCGCGAATTGCAGATTTTGTCAAATTTTTTGAACAGCAAGTTACGCGGACGATCGCTCTCGGAACTCTCGGCTGTAGACTGGAGCGAGTTAGACCGGGACTTTGAACTGTACGCTGAGTGGATGGAAACCATGCTGGCTGCTTTGAGCAGCCGTCAAAGCAATCCCACCTACACGCGGATTCTGATCGGCGGTTTGGCAGAAGCGCTGCGCTTGCCGGAGTTTTCGCAGTTGCAGCAAGTTCAAACCCTAGTCCAACTGCTCGAACAAGAGCAGGAACTGCTTTGGCCTTTGATTTTTGAATCGCCGGAGTTGGACGCGCCCCGGAAGCGGGTAACGGTGCGTATTGGCTCGGAAAATTCCTTAGAACCAATTCGCGGCTGTACTCTGATTTCTTCAATTTACCGCCGGGGATCAGTGCCGATGGGTAGTGTTGGGGTTTTGGGGCCGACGCGGATGGTTTACGAAAATGCGATCGCCGTGGTGGAAGCTGCTGCGGATTATTTGTCCGAAGCTATGGGCGGAAATCGACTTAATTTTCCGGAAGGATAATATATTGTTATCAAAAATTTGGGTCTAAAACCCCGTCATGCGGCGAAGTGGAGGACGGCTTGGCTAGAAATGAGGTATAAGCCGACCGTACAATATAAGTAGTCGAGGTGAAACTCGCAATGCTAAGAGTGAAACAGTTGAGGACACACTTTTAGGCATAAACCGAGGGACAAACAGCAGCGAAAACTCTATAAACAGCTACCGATTAAAAAAAATAACATCCCACCACCAGAGAACCTAATAATTTGACGCAACACATAGGACTGGACACGCCCGAATGCTAGGCTCGTATCTAGCGTAGGTTTGCGGAGATTGACTCTCTGGGGTCACCAAGTTAAGCTCGTCAATTGGTGCGATCGCACGGTTGAAAGGTTTAAGGACTGCTCGCGAGTGGATGGAGAATCTTAAAGTTAATCAAAGATCCAAGAATCTCCGTGCGTTAACGCCCGGGAGTGTCAAATGCAGAATAATTCGATCGCCCTAAGCCTAACTACCTTGGGGTTTTATTGTTTTTGCTCTTTGGCACTGCCAACATCAAGAAACTAAGCTAGATTCACAACAAAAGTCTGCTTTCACGCTCTTGCTGCGACAACAAACTAAAGCATCGCCCCGGAGGAGATTTTTATAAAAAACCAGGTGGCCGCAGGAAGAATCGGAGCGGACAGGGACAGGAATTGCAGGCGGGAGGGGTTTGAGATCGCCAGCGGGGCGATCGGGCATTAACAAGAAGTTGTCGCCCAGCCCCTGTTAATCTGAGAGTTCCGCCGCTAAACTGAGGATTTTTGGTGCAAACCGGGTCGGCGATCCCGATTTTTGGGATCGCGGGTGCAAGCAATGAATTGAGGAGGCGGGATCGACGCTGTTAGGGCGCGCCAAGCCAGCAAAATGTCAAATTATTAAGACATTTTAGAGAGATCGTCAAAAAAATCTAAAAAAGATTAGTGTTGATCTGAAAGCTATATTTCTTTTGGAATAGCCCTAGTTAGACAATTGCCCAGAACTTGTAGCAATTTTGGCTTGATTGCTACTCCAGAAAAGATTTAAGCGCTGAGTTAAGATCGAAACTAAATTTAGGGAATTTTCTTTTACCATTCAATGAAATCGACTGATAAAACAAAGAATACCTTTGCCATAACAACGCCTCTGTATTATGTCAATGATTTGCCTCACGTTGGCAGCGCTTACACGACTATGGCTGCCGATGCCCTAGCCCGATTTGAGCGGCTGCGGGGCAAATCGGTGTTGCTGGTTACGGGGACGGACGAACACGGGCAGAAAATTCAACGCACGGCAGAGAGTTTAGGACGATCGCCCCAAGCTCACTGTGACCTAGTTGTTCCCGGATTTGAAGCGCTTTGGAAGCAACTCTCTATTCAGTACGATCGATTTATCCGCACAACTTCGCGGCGCCACGAGTACATTGTCAAAGAATTTTTCCAGCGCGTCTGGAACTCCGGCGACATCTACTTGAACCAGCAACAAGGCTGGTACTGTGTCTCCTGCGAAGAATTCAAAGAAGAACGGGATTTGCTACCGGGTAAGCGGTGTGCCGTGCATACCAGCAAGGAAGTTGAGTGGCGCGACGAGGAAAATTACTTTTTCCGCCTGTCGCGGTATCAAGACCAACTACTGGCATTGTACGCGGAACGCCCCGACTTCATCGCGCCGGAAAGTCGGCGCAACGAAGTCCTCAGCTTTGTCAATTCGGGACTGCAAGATTTTTCGATTTCTCGGGTGAATCTCGAATGGGGCTTGCCGATACCGGTTGACCCGAGCCACACCATTTACGTCTGGTTTGACGCTTTGCTGGGATACGTGACGGCTCTGCTCGATCCGGACAGCGACCCGATGTTAGAGAATGCTTTATCTAAATGGTGGCCGATCGACCTGCACTTGATCGGCAAAGATATTCTCCGCTTCCATGCCGTTTATTGGCCCGCCATGCTGATGTCAGCGGGTTTGTCGGTGCCGGGGCGCGTCTTCGCACACGGTTTTTTGACCAAAGATGGCAAGAAAATGGGAAAAACGGAGGGAAATACTTTAAACCCAGTCGAATTGGTCAATAAATACGGCGCTGATGCAGTTCGTTACTATTTCCTCAAAGAAATTGAATTTGGAGAGGACGGCGATTTTAACGAAACTCGGTTTATCAATATATTGAATGCTGAGCTAGCAAACGATCTGGGAAATTTGCTGAACCGCACCTTAAACATGGCTCGCAAATATTGCGGTGGCTTCGTGCCAAATGTGTCTGGGGAAAACATTTGGGGCGACAACCTGCTCAAGGGCATGAGCGTGGATTTGGGCGATCGAGTGGCGGGTTTTTACGAAGAGTTAGCTTTTAGTAAGGCTTGCGAAGCTGTGCTTGCATTAGTTCGAGCCGGCAACAAGTTTATTGACGTACAAGCACCTTGGACTTTGTATAAGCAAGGACAGTTAGAAAGTGTCCAACAAGTGCTATATTCTGTTCTGGAATCTGTTAGACTGGCATCTTACCTTTTATCGCCGATTATTCCCAATATCAGCACTGCTATCTATCAGCAGTTAGGTTTTTCAATTGACTTTAACGATCGAGTTACCGTTAATAGTTTAGCGACTTTTGCAGCTCATGCTGCCTGGGGCGCTTTACCGGCAAACCAAACTCTAGGGGAACCCCAACCAGTTTTTAAGCGACTCGAACTGCTGGAAACAGTAGCGTCATAGTTAGCAGCCAGGGCTCGGGGTGCTATAACAGATTACGAATTAGCACTTATTTGATTACCAATCTTTCATAAAAATTGAGGCATAACAATCATGTTGAATAGAATAGAAAGCAACGACCTTTTTACGCCGGAACAGGTGCTAGAAAATCGCGGTAGAGTGGCAATTTTTATTGATGGGTCTAATCTTTTTTACGCGGCTTTGCAGTTGGGAATTGAAATTGATTACACTAAGCTGCTGTGCCGTTTAACTGCGGGTTCGCGGCTGCTGCGCTCTTTTTTCTACACTGGTGTCGATCGCACGAACGAGAAACAGCAGGGGTTTTTGCTGTGGATGCGCCGCAACGGCTACCGCGTGATTTCTAAGGATTTGGTGCAGTTACCAGATGGTTCTAAGAAGGCAAACTTAGATGTAGAAATTGCTGTGGATATGATGGCTTTGGTTGGTTCATACGATACGGCGGTTTTGGTGAGCGGTGACGGCGATTTGGCTTATGCTGTGGATGCTGTGAGCTATCGCGGCGTGCGGGTTGAGGTGGTGAGTTTGCGATCGATGACGAGCGACAGTTTGATTAATGTAGCCGATCGCTATATCGATTTGGAAATGATTAAGGATGACATCCAAAAAACATCGCGCCCTAATTATGCTTACCGCCCATTGTCGGGTTTGAGCTTGATGGACGAACACGACGACAGATAGGGAATGGGGAATGGGGAATAGGGAATGGGGAATAGGGAATGGGTAATAGCTGATGGGTTGAGTAATTGAAAATTAGAAGTTAAAAATTTAGCTCAAGTATGACAGATTTTTGATTAGTGTTTTTAATTAGCCAATTACCAATTACTAATTACCAATTACCAATTATCAATGCTCAATGCCCTGTTTGCCCAATTATGAATTGCCAATGATTAATTTTAAATTCCAAAGTCCCCATTTCAAATCCCCAAAATTAATGCCGCTATTGTTAGCAGCAGTAATTTTGGGGATTAATGCTTGTGCGGCTCCGCAAGAGACTCAAAAGAACAAATTAGCTGAGGATCTCAAAACTGCTCAACAGTCAAACAGCAGTTTGACCTTAAATAAAGTAACCCTAGAACAAGCAAACGAAAAGGGTGAAACGTTCTGGAAAGTAAACTCAAAAAATGCCGTTTATAGCAAAGACCAAAAGACAGTTAACGTTCAGAAACCTGTTGGTAAATTGTTTCAGGACGGCAAAGAAATTTATGACATTCAGGGAGAAACTGGGCAGGTATTTCAGGAAGGAAATCAGGTTTTTCTCAAAGGTAATATAGTCGCAACTGACCTAAAAAATGGCGTGGTATTGCGGGGAAACGAGTTGGAGTGGCGGCCGAAGGAAGATGTTTTAGTTATCCGCAATAATTTGACTGGACAGAACAAACAAGTAACTGCTTCAGCCAAGGAAGCGCGGGTTTTCAGCAGAGCTAAGAGAATGGAATTATTCGGTTCTGTGGTGGCGAATGTTAAAGATCCAGATTTGCAATTGCGCACCGAGCATTTAGTGTGGTTTGTGGAGCAACAAAAGGTACATAGCGACCAACCGGCTCAAATTGACAGATACAAAGGTAAAACTGTAACAGATAGCGGTTTTGCCGACAAAGTAGATGTAGACTTAAAAACCAAGATTGCGACTCTGACGCAAAACGCTCAATTGATGCCATCAGACCCGCCGCTGCAAATAGAAAGCAGTTTGATGAGTTGGAATTTTCCGGCGCAAAATGTGGTTTCGCCGGGGCCTGTGAAGATTTTTCACCGCGTGGAAAAGGTGACGATGACTGGGGATACGGGGCGGGGAGATTTAGATAAAAAAATCTTTTATTTGACGGGGAATGTGGTAGGAATCGGCGAGAAGCGTCAATCTCAATTAAATACCGATCGCGTAACGTGGTATCTAACTAACCAGACTTTCGACGCCGAAGGAAATGTGGTTTACAAGCAACTAAATCCGGTGTTTAATTTGACTGGGCCGAAGGCTTCGGGAGAGCTTAAAAATCAAACTGTAATTGTCAAAGGTAACGGCGGTGGCGGCCAAGTTGTGACGGAGTTTGTGCCGGATGAGAATAAGGGAATTTTGGGGCAGTAGATGGGATTTGCAACCGCAGATGTTGGGAGATGGACGCTGATGAACGCAGATATAATTAAGATTAGATTTGGAACTCTCCTCGAGAGTGAGTAATTAACCGGCTTTGGGATCGAAAGCTATTTAACGCCAAACTCGCCTTAAATTCAACACAAATCCGGGCAATACATCTTCGCCAGACAACTCGGCTGGATTGACTAATATTTCTAATTCTGCTTGTTGTCTATAAATCTCTACCTGCCTGTTTTGCGGGTCAATTAACCAGCCCAATCTCGCCCCGTTGTCCATGTATTCCCGCATCTTGGTTTGGAGGGTGGAGAGACTATCGGAGGCCGATCGCAATTCTACTACAAAGTCGGGACACAGCGGAACAAAACCTTTGCGTTCTTTTGCAGTTAGCGCTTCCCAGCGAGCTCGACTCACCCAGGAAGCGTCGGGAGAACGGCGAGCACCATTAGGAAGGATGAATCCGGTAGAAGAGTCAAAACCTTCTCCTAAATCCTCGTGTGCTTCGCACCAGTTGCCTACTTGCGTACTGATACTGAGATTGCGATTGCCTGATTCTCCTCCGGTGGGTGGATTCACTATTAATTCTCCTTGTGATGTTCTTTCTAATCTCAAGTCGGGATTTGCCAATGCTAGGATATCGAATTGCTCGCCGGTGACGGTTAGGGCGATCGCATTTGGCAATTCTATAGAGATAGTTTCTGGTTGAGTAAATGTTTGTACCATATTCAATTCCAGGTTTTTTTAGATTGAACTCGGCAACAAGAAAAGAGTTAAATAAGAACTATCGCGGGGTGGGGCGGGTTTACGAGATTGTGTGTTTTAGGCAATTATTGTTGGTGAACCCGCCCTACAAATTTTTGACAATTGTGCAATATATTTGATGCTTTTTACAACTGTCCGAAACCTTTTTTAGGCTTATCTTTTTTCTTTTTCTTCTTCTGCTGGCCGCCCATATAGCCGCGACCAGGCTGCATTCCGCCAGGGCCGCCCATTCCTGGCATTCCGGGCATTCCCGGCAATCCTCCCATTCCTGTAAAGTTGCCTTGACTCATTTGCTGCATCATGGTGCGCATTTTTTGGAAGTCACTGACGAGTTTTGTTACGTCGTTTTCAGCGTAGCCGGCGCCTTTGCCGATGCGGCGGCGGCGGGATGGAGAACTTGCTAAAAGTTCGGGATTGCGGCGTTCTTCAGTTGTCATGGAATTAATCATGGCTTCGGTGCGTTTTAACTGCACTTCGCCTTGCCGCATTTGTTCGTCGGAGAGTTTGTTCATCCCCGGAATCATTTTCATGATGCCGCCGAGGGAACCCATGTTTTTTAACAGTCTGGTTTGCTTGAGAAAGTCGGTAAAGTCAAACTTTGCCGTGAGCATTTTCTCTTGCATCTTTTCGGCGTCGGCGATGTCGAATTCTTCTTGCGCTTTTTCGACTAGCGTCAAGACATCGCCCATACCGAGAATTCTCGATGCCATGCGATCGGGATAAAATGGTTGCAATGCTTCCACTTTTTCGCCAACACCGACAAATTTAATCGGCGCGCCGGATATTTGCCGCACGGATAGGGCTGCACCGCCGCGGCTGTCTCCGTCTAATTTGGTTAAGATGGCGCCGGTAATACCGATTTGTTCGTGAAAGGTGCGGGTTAAATTTGCTGCTTCTTGGCCGGTCATGGCATCAACAACTAACAGCGTTTCGTGGGGTTGTACTGTTTGTTTGATGCGAAGCAATTCGGCCATCATGTCTTGGTCGATTTGCAGGCGGCCTGCTGTATCGACGATGATTGTATCGACGCCTAGTTGTTTGCCGTGTTCGATGCCTTGGCGGGCAATTTCTACGGGGTCAGTATCAGTGCCTAATTCAAATACTGGTACGTCGATTTGTTTGCCGAGGGTGAGCAATTGGTCGATCGCAGCAGGTCGATAAATGTCCGTGGCGACTAGCAGTGCGGTAAGATTTTGCTTGCGGAGGTGCAGGGCTAGTTTGGCGGTAGCTGTGGTTTTCCCGGTTCCTTGCAAACCAGCCATCAGGATGACGGTGGGCCCGGACTCGGCGGTGGCGAGGGGTACGTTGGTTTCCCCCATGACGCGCACGAGTTCGTCGTGGACGATTTTGATGAATTGTTGGTCGGGACGGACGCCTGTAACGACTTCTGCGCCTTGTGCTTTGGCCGTTACCTCTGCGACGAAGTTTTTGACGACTTGGAGGTTGACATCGGCTTCCAGGAGGGCGCGGCGGACTTCTTTGATGGCGTCTTGGATGTTGGATTCGGAGATTTTATTCTGTCCGCGCAGTTTTTTCCAGGTGGATTCGAGTCGATCGGCAAGGGCTTCAAACATAGGGCTTTGTTGGCTAGTCAGTCTTTTTCATTTTAGGGCTAAACGGGGATGTTTGGATTAATGTTTTGGTAAAAGTTAGATTTTTTATTTTTTAACCGCTGATGAACGCGGATTAACGCTGAAACTACTTCAAATTCATGTAGTAGGGTACGTTTGGACGGGTGCATCCCAATGAGTGTAAGGGCGAAGCATTCCGGCAGACAATTTATTAGTTATAAGCAGAGATTTACTGCCGGAATGCTTCGCCCCTACGAAGATATTTGCAAAACTGAGATGCACCCCGTTTGGACAAACCCTACTTTCTGGAATATGATTAAAGTATTTTCGTCACGTAGCCACAATTTTAATGTCTGTTTATGCCCAAAAAGATTCGGGAACTCAAAAGCCTGCTGCTAAAAGCTGGGTTTACTTATCGTTCGGCAAAAGGCAGCCATACAAGATGGGTTCATCCTTTACTACTATCATGAACCAATTACCATTGCTGGAAATGATGGCGATGATGCAAAATTGTATTTAGAGAGAGAAGTTAATCGAAAAATTGGAATATTGAAAGCAATTGAAGA
>NZ_JAUBOJ010000329.1:0-8985 GCF_036700185.1 Microcoleus sp. BM001215392
TGACATCTGCGGTTTCTGTATCGATCGAAGACTTATGCAATTCAAGTCTAATATAATTTATGAGTTTGCAGTCAAGAGTTGAGTTTTACACGGCAGGCAAGATTCATTAATCTTTGATGCCATTGGAGGAAACCGTTCCTTAACGCACCAAAATAAAAATCTGGCGGTTGGTTGGGCGGGTCTTCTCAAGAAATAGCGATTGACAATAAGTTTAAAAAATGTTTATTTATCAGACTTTTGGGTGAATGTAGAAGCATCGCCCAAAAAAGCTGGGAGCCGAATTGTAAAAGTAGAACCTTTTTCTAATTCGCTGAATGCGGAAATTTCTCCGCCCATCATTTCGCAGAATTTCTTAGTAATTGTCAGACCCAAACCAGTGCCGCCGTATTTTTTAGTAGTTGAGGAATCGGCTTGGGTGAAAGGATCGAATATTTTGGCTAACTGTTCCGAACTCATGCCAATGCCGGTATCTTTGACTGTAAAAACGATCCAATCTTGAGGGGAAGAGCCGGAAGACGAGCTATTGTCGGTGGGGCCGCCACCTCTATAGACTCCGAGTTGTTTGTTTCTCTTGGCAGCCTCGGCGGGGGTTTCGGGGGTGCGGGTAACTGTGAAAGTAATGGCGCCGGAACAAGTAAACTTGGAGGCGTTGCTGAGGAGGTTGAGCAGCGACTGGCGGAGTTTAGTCAAGTCGGTTTCCATCGAGCCAATATCTTCGGGGCATTGTATTTCTAACAGATTGCTATTTTTGTCTGCCGTCGGTGCGATCGTGGCAATTACTTGGTCAACGAGATTTAAAATGGTGAAGGTTTCGACGTGCAAGTCGATGCGGCCGGCTTCTATTTTAGAGAAGTCGAGAATGTCTTTAATCAAGGCTAGCAGGTGCTGTCCGGCGGTGTTAATTTTTTGGAGGTCGTCGATAAATTCATCGGCGCCGAGGTCTCGGGCGTCTTCTTGCAGGATCTCGCTGTAGCCGATGATGGCGTTGAGGGGGGTTCTGAGTTCGTGACTCATGTTGGCGAGAAAGATGCTTTTCGATCGATTTGCAGATTCGGCGGCTAATGCGGCGCGGCGGAATTCTTCGGAACGCAAGCGTTCGGTGATGTCGCTGGTCATGATTAACACGCACTGAGTGGTGCCGAGGTCGATGAGTTCTCCTGACAGCAGCCAGTCGCGGATGTCGCCGATTTTGGTGCGAATTTTGATTTCTTGGTTGCCGATCGAATTTTGGGACTGCAACACGTGGGCGAGGCGCCGCCCGTCTTCTGAGTTGACCCACATTCCTAAATCGCTGGGGGTGCGGCCAATAAATTCGTGTCGCAGCCAGCCTAAGGAGCGTAAAAAGCTGTCGTTAGCATCGAGGAAGCGTGCGTCGGTGAGGGTGCAGATGGCGATCCCGACTGGGGAGGCGTGAAAGGCCTTGGAAAATCTTTCTTCGGAAGCGCGCAGGGCTGCTTCGGCGCGCTTTCTGTCTGTGATGTCTTGGACGGTACTGCTGATGTAGAGGGTGTTGACGGCGGCTTGTTCGCAGACTGTGCGCTGGCTGCCGTCGGGGAGTACCAGCCTGTAATCGATGCTGTAGGGCTGTTGCTCAAATAAAGCGGCTTCGATCGAGGTTTTGACTAATTGTCTGTCTTCGGAGTGGACGTATTCCAAGAAGGTTTCGAGGCTGGGTTGAAAAGTGCCGGGCCGCTGTCCCAAGATCCGATAAATTTCTTCTGACCAGCGCAATTGCTGCGTGTTGCGGTCTAAGTCCCAGTTGCCTAGCTGGGCGATGCGTTGGGCGTTGGCGAGGCTGGCTTCGCTGGCGCGCAAGGAGGCTTCAGCTTGGTGGCGTTCGGCGACGGTGGCGGCTAAGACTAAGCCTGTGACGGCGATGACGGCGATGAAGGCTTGCAGCGATAATAGGGCTTGGGGGATGCTGCTGGCGTGTTTGAGAAAGGGGCCGCTGCCTCGGGCTATGCCCCAGATGGCGAAGCCGCAGAGGATGAAGTTAGAGAGGGCCGTGTAGCGCTGGCCGAATCGAAAGGCTGCCCAAACTACTAGGGGAAATGGTAAATATTCTAGGGGATAGCGGGCGTAGGCGGCGCGGGTGCGGGAGCAAAAAACTAGCCAGCCGACTGCTAGCAGCAGCAACAGCCAAATCCCGCGTTCGACGATCTGTTTGTGGCGGTGGGTGCTGATTTTGGGCAATTTTTGCCATGTCAGCAGCAGCGGGGCGACGAGCAAAATTCCCAGAGCGTCTCCTACCCACCAACTGCCCCAAATTGTGCCAAAGTTGCTCCAGTCAGACAAACGGGTGGCGCACACGAGGATGCTGCCGATGCTGGAGTTGATTAGGGTAGAGCCTAGGGCTGCTAGTCCGACTATTCCTAAAACGTCTTTGAGCCGATCGAGTCCGGCGCTAAAGTTAATCCTTTGGAGCAAGTAAGTTCCCGTCCACGCTTGCAGGGTTCTGGCGCCGGCGGAGATCAATGCCGTGGCGATGTTTGCCGAGGGTACGCTCATGCTGAACAGGAAGCCTCCGATCGCGATTCCCGGCCACAGTTGGCGCCCGAACAACAGCAGCGCGACTTGGGCAATTCCAGCAGCAGGCCACATGGGGTAGATTTCTGTGCTCAGGGTGAGGGTGGCAATTGCGAATTCCGAAGCCGCATAGTAGATCAGGGCGATCGTGCCTACTGCCAGGAAGTACCGCCAGGAATGTCCTCTGATTGCATTAAGGAACTTTGTCTGCATTGTCATTTGGGGAAAAGGTGGACGGTTATTGGAGTCTCAGTAGGTGGCACGGAACGGACACAGGGTAGGGAAAATGTTTCTCTTAGGTGATGGTAGGTCATGGGTGGTAGGTAGGGGGAAAACCTGTCTATCTCACTTTTTTTAACTCCCTCAACGGTGCGGTTTTTTTTTGGTTGTGCGATCGTTCCCGATCGCCTAAATTTGGGGAGCATCCCTTTGTTGCCAATATATCTGTAATGGCGAAGCATTCGCTGGCAAAATTGGCGATTTTCGTTAAAGATTTATTACCAAGCGACGGCGGGTCTCTTTTGGGATCGGGCGATCGGCGCTCGATTTTACCTAACATCTTGTACCATTATCAATAATAACTAAAAAACCGATAATAGCGATACAAAATCTCAGCTTTCAGGTCTACCAGGGGCAATAAACCCCGTTTGTGATTAGAAGTATCGGCGGTAGTGATATTAACTGAATTTTCACCAATTAATCGAGGCTTTTAATCAGGGGAAGCAGCAGAGCAGAAAAAATCCGGCTCAATTAGCAATTACCTTTTTTCCCAATTATCAATTATCTTTTTGCCAACGCTCGATGCGATCGATCTGTAACTCACTTGAGGGCAATATCTAAGGTTAGTGTCAAACGCTCTTGAGCTTCTTTGAGGGCGTCTTGGGGGGCGCGACCCAGAAGGGTTGCTTCTATGGCGCGACCGAGGTTTTCTGACACCCGGGAGTAGCCTGAAATAATTGGGCGCGATCGCGCTGAGTTCATTTGTTCCAAAAACACTTGCAAAACAGGGTTTTTTTCCACAAAGTTTCGATAAGTTGGGCTCTGTCTAGATTTTAAGTTAATTGGCAAGTAACCTGTTCCCAATGCCCAGGCTGTTTGGAATTCTTCGCCGATCGCGTATTCTAAGAATTCTAGGGCGGCTTTCTCGCGTTCAGGAGAAGTTTTCATTAAAAATAAATTTTCACCCCCCACAACGGCTGCGGGACGCGATCGGACGGGTATAGGCATCACTGCGTAGTCGATCGCGCTTTGCTCCAATTGTGCTAGCGTCCAAGGCCCGGTGATTTGCATGGCAACTTTGCCAGCGATGAAGTTGTCGAGTTCGTAACCGCGCTCGGGTGCTGACAGTATTGCTGAGCCTTCTTTTAACAAATCGCTCCACAATTCTAAGGCGGCGAGAGAACCGGGATTGTCGATTTGAGGTACGGGAGTTTGAGCTGTGCCGGCAAGAAAGAGTTCGCCGCCTGCACTAAACATGAAGGGCAGCCAAGTGAATACTGTCCATTCTCCTTTGCCTAGGGAGAGCACGATGCCGTGTCGATCGACACGGCCGTCTCCGTTGGTGTCTCGCGTGAGCGATCGGGCTGCTTGCTTGAATTGCTCCCAATTTTGCGGCACTTGTTTGATCCCTGCGGCTTTAAACAAACTGGGACGGTAAAATATGGCGGCGTTGTTTGTGGCGAGGGGAATTGACCAAGTGTGTCCCCCAAGTTCCATTGACTCAAAGAGTGCCGGGTAGATTTCGGCTTTGCGGGGCGATTTGTCGAGCCATTTTTCTAATGGTTGAATTGCGTTTAATTCTACCAGCTTTCCCGCAATTGTGGGAACGTTCCACAGCAAATCCGGCGGTGCATTTCCTACTATTGCTGTCATGATTTTTGGCAGTTGTTGGTCTGGCTGTCCGATGTAAATTGGTTCAATTTGAATGTTGGGATGTGTTTTGTTAAATTTGTCCGTGAGGGCTTGAAATATGGCTCGATTTGGCGGAGGATTAATACCGTGCCACAATGCGATCTTAATTGGTTCGGTGTTAGCTTTGACGTTTTGACAGCCGCTTAATATTAAGAGGTTTAAGGTCACTAAAATGCAGAGTGCTAGTTTTTGTAGGATTTTAATGGCGGGAAATAATTTGGATGAAATCATTTTTTAGTGAATTTTTGGGAACAAGATTTTTTTTAACCGCCGATGAATGCGGATAGACGCTGATGGTTAGAGGTTGGTAAAACAAGTTGAATCTGAGAATTCTGGGGTACCTGATTTGTCTCTCCTGGGGAAGTATTTTGGAACAAAATTGTGAAATATCCCGCTTCTAGTGTATCTTGCGGCTGCGTCCGATCGCAAGAAATTGCTGTCAAGTGCGATCGATATTTTGCCAAGTCAGGCATTTCGACTGGCATGAATGCGGGAATTTGGTTAATAGGCATTGGCTGACTTGTTCGTGATGAATATATTTTTATGGTTGTGCGGTATCTGCCAATAACCTGCGACTGGCTTGTGGCAGGATATTCGAGGGTTTTTCCATGTTTTGGCAGATATGATAAAATTGACACGAGCCGTAAAATTGGTGAATCAGATGACAACTTTTAGTGTAGAGCAGTTAGATTTAACTTTGGAAGAATGGATGCAAAATCCTCCTGACGGGACTGAGTGGGCGGACGGTAAAGTTATAGTCAAACATCCTGTAGAATTTGTCAATGGAGAAGTAGTGGGGAAACCGGGAATGACTGCAAAGACTCGCCGCATTCAATCAAAGCTCGATTATTACTGGAGAAGTTACATGATCTCAAGCGCCCAAGGGGGCGAGGTTTATGTGGAAGTGACTTGTCAAACTCTGAAAAAAGGGCGGATACCAGATGTATCTTATATTACTCCTGAACTGTTGGCGCAAGTTGGAGAGTTTTCAGTTTTGCCGCAGAGTTTTCCGCTGCTAGCTGAGATTGTTTCGCCTAACGATTTTGCGGATGATGTTTTTGCAAAAGCACAAGAGTATTTAGAGTCTGGTTGTTTGGAAGTTTGGCTGCTATTTCCGAAGAGTAGTTGGGTGTTAGTAATTACTCAAGGTGAGGCAGTTTTATTTAAGCCTGGTGAAGTGGCGAAGACTCAGCTTGTGTTGCAGGGTTTTAGCGTGGCTGTTGATGAGTTAATGGCGTAGTTTTGCTGTTATTATGATAAAAACTAACGAAAAATCTATGAAAATTGTTTTTTTTGGCACTCCTGAATTTGCTGTTCCTACTTTATCCAGTTTGCTGAGTCATCCAGAATTTGAGGTTGTGGGTGTGGTGACTCAGCCGGATAAGCGCCGGGGAAGGGGGAATAAATTGATGCCTTCACCTGTAAAAGATGTGGCTTTAAATCACAGTCTTCCGGTTTTGCAGCCGCGCCGAATTAAGAAGGATGCCCAAACGCTTGCTAAGTTGCGGGAAGCGGAGGCTGATGTGTTTGTGGTGGTGGCTTACGGCCAGATTCTGTCTCAGGAAATTCTGGATATTCCGAGTTTGGCTTGTGTGAATGTTCACGGCTCCATTTTGCCGAAGTATCGCGGGGCTGCGCCGATTCAGCGGTGTCTTTTTAATGGGGAAAAGGCCACGGGAATTACTACTATGCTAATGGATGCTGGTATGGATACTGGGGCGATGCTTTTGAAGGCTTTTGCGGGAATTACGCTGTTGGATAATGCTGATTCTTTGGGCGACAGGTTGGCGGAACTTGGAGCGGATTTATTGGTGGAAACTTTGATAAAATTGAGGGATGGGGAAGTTAAACCGGTTGTTCAGCATGATGATGAGGCGACTTATGCGCCGATGATTAAGGGTACTGATTTTGTGCTGGATTGGTCGAAAAGTGCGATCGCGCTTCACAATCAAGTTAGGGGTTTTTTCCCGGATTGCACTACGACTTTTCGCGGTAATACCCTGAAAGTAATCGCAACTGTGCCGCTGGGGCCGGAATATTGGCTGCAATTACCGCCGGAGTTGAGGGTTTTGGAACGGGAATGGCCTGTTTTGGATCGGTTGTCGGGCGCAAATGGGGAGGTTGTGAAGGTTGTGAAGGGCTTTGGGGCGATCGTCCAAACTAACGATGGTTTGCTATTATTGCGGGAGGTACAGTTGGCTGGTAAAAAAGTTCAGTCTGGCGTGGATTTTGCCAATGGTACTCGGTTGGCTGCGGGTGAGGTCTTTGGGAAAGTTGAAGCTACAGGTTAGAAAGTACCTGGAAAGGTTGATTGGTTTTTTCCCAGTCTTGAATGGCTGTGTAGAGTTGTGTCAGGCGAAAATGAGAAGACTCGTAAGCAAGTCTCAGGTCTTTTTCAAGTACATCTGGCTCAACTTGCTTGGAGTTGCACGTGCCTAGGGCTTTACAAAGTGCGATCGACAAAATACAAATCATATCGTGACCACAACAAACATACCACATATCTTGAGTATTTGTTTTAAGACCATCCATCTTTGCTTTAACTTCTAGTTCATCAAGTCCCAGTTTTTGAGAGTTATTTTTCACAGTTTTAATCAACTCCGATTGATTTAATATTAACGTGCGATCGTCCACAAATTTCTTAAAAGCTAAATCTTCAAACTTTAAACAATAATTAAACTTCAGCGAAGCCCATCGCAAATAACCAATAACTTTGGCACTTTCGAGTAAAGTCTGGCGAATATCTTTAGCAAAACTCTTTATTTTGTCTTCCGAACCGTGTTTTGAAAGCACCTTTTCAAGTGCTGGCGACTTCAGCAGCATAGTTTCCAAATCGTGAGTATCTGTGAACAGCAAGTTCGGACTGAGTGAAACACTTCCTTCTAATATATCAAAATCCGCATCAACAATAGCCAAAACACCAGCAAAGTTACCTTGTTCAAGTATATTTAGCACAGCAACAGCATTGTTTTTGTAATGGGCATTTTCTACACGACACTTTGTGGAGTCTACCAAATTCTTCCATACCCGCGAATCTGTGTCTCCCTCAACGATTAAAAAAGAATGTTCAGTGTATTGAGATCGATCTCGCAGCAGGCGGATTTGGTTAGCAATGAAGTTAGGGGTAATGTATTCTCTCATTCTACTGGCCCTTTTAACCCCACTGTCAAATCCCATCGATCGTCTATAATACTTGGAGAGTGAGTTGCGATCAACACATCAAAGTCTGCCAGATTAATAATTGCTTGCAAATCTTTGAGAAACTCGACTTCCCACGCTACGTGCAGCGAAATTTCTGGTTCATCAATGAGAACCAGCGAGTTAGGTTGAACTTTGAATAACAACTGGTAAAGCATTACCAGTTCATGCTGTTCTCCGAAAGATAAGTCTGTCGGCGACAAAGGTTTACCATCCGCCGTTGTAAAGGTAAAACCTTTCTCTTTACTGATGCTCATATTTTTATAGAGAAATCGCTGTTTAATAATTCCTTTAAAAAGTTCTATTTTAGTAGCGAGTTCCTTGAAAACCATGAGTTTTTGTTCTACATCTTCAACATAAACCGACAGAATGTTTTTTGTGACTCCATCAATATTTTGTTCTATTTGAAAATCAGGATTTTCGTCTTTATCCAAAAGACCAATTCCTCTGAGACGAGAACGCTTTTCCTCAATTTCATTTAATTTGTTGCGAAGTGTTTCCTCTGTTAAATATGAGGGTGCTTTGTTGTTGAAAATTCTTGCGGGAAAAGTTCTTTCAAGGGATTGAGATAATGCACCATATTCAGCCAGTTTTGCTTGAATCTCTTCTGCGAGTTCCTGAGAATATATATTAACTGAGGGAATCATTGAAGGGTGTCTGGTGTCTACCGCTACTTCACGAAAACTTGAGGGAGTTAACAAACGTTGAGTTTCGATAAAATGAACGTCGATGGAGCTTTTTAGTTCTGACAGCCACTTTGGTTCCTTATTAACTTTTATACTTGAAGTTAAATCTTTGATCAAGTCATTCATAGCCTTGACAAGATTTTGTACGGCGATTGATTCCGAATTTTTAGTTTGTGTTTCTATGCCACCTGATGACTGTAGTCTCTCCTCTGTGATATCCAAAAAAACATTTTTTTCTGCCAATGAATCTATTAATAGATTAGGTGAAAATATCTCTGCTTCTGCACCAGGCTTAGAAAAATAAAATATCAAATCTTTATCTTTTTTATCTTCAGTTGTATCAATAAATTTAGTTATTTGCAGATAACTGCCATCATCAAAGTCTATTCTAAATTCTTCAAATGGAATAGTCCGAAGTTCTGAGTAAGGTGAATTAAAAAATTCATTAATTAACCTGAGTAAGGCTGTCTTACCAAATCCATTCGGACTGTGAATAATCGTGATTCTATCTTCCAGGTTCAAGGAAACCGGATGGTTAAAAACTCCAAAAAGTTTGGTGACAGAAATCTTATTGATTCTCATTTTTCCCTCTACTTATATCAAATCCGTGGGTGCATCTGGTTGTTGAAGAGGGCGAAGCATGACCGCATATAAGTTATTAGTT
>NZ_JAUBOJ010000330.1:0-8984 GCF_036700185.1 Microcoleus sp. BM001215392
TTTGTAGGGGCGAAGCATGACCGCAGTGAATATAAGATTATAACTAATAACTTATATCCGGTCATGCTTCGCCCTCTTTAAAAGTGAGATGCACCCTTGACAGTGAGGTTTTTAAACAGTTTATAGCTGATATTTCTCATGACCAGATTCATTCACGACCAATTTGCTCTCGCAATATCTCAAAGAACTATTAACCCCTCTCGGTAATGTCGAAACCAGCCATGACATTGCTGGAGAAGTGAGGCAGATAGACGTTTTATTTGCCCCGAAAGCGGAACCTGATGTCGAACCAACAGCCCTCGGCATTCTGGGTCAAATTGCAGCAAAACCCGCTGTAATTGAACCATTCCGCAGTCCTGTGCAAACCGGAGAAATTCGCAGTTGTCTGGGTAAACTCTTTGATGTCCATGCCGAATATGAACGAGCCGCCACTAGAGATAATACCCGGATTGCAGAGGCTGATTTGCCCCAACTATGGATACTGTCGCCGACTGTTTCCGATGCGATGTTAGCTGGATTTGGGGCGACTTCTGAACCTGAGAATTGGGTAAGTGGAGTTTATTTTATGGCTGCTTCTCTGAAAGCAGCAATCATTGCTATTCACCAACTCCCCCGCACTCCCGAAACGCTATGGCTGAGGGTTTTGGGGAAGGGAAACGTGCAGAAGCAAGCTATTGCCGAATTGAGAGAATTACCGTCTGATAATTTGTTTCGGTTGAACGCGTTAGAATTGTTGTACAGCTTGCGAACGATTTTAGAAGTCCGCCAAGACACAGATCGAGAAGATCGGGAGTTAATTATGGAACTGTCACCCCTCTACTTGCAACGATTGGAAGATGCAACCCAGCGAGGTATGCAGCAAGGTATCAAAGAAGGTATCCAGCGCAGTCAACGCCTGATAGTTGAGAGTATGCTACAAGTTAAATTTGGCGAAATTGATGAAGAATTAGCCCAAATAATTGAGCCTTTAATTCAGCTCGAACCCCTCGATCGCACGCGACTAATTAGGCAGCTCGATCGCTCTGAATTACTAGCTCGTTTTCTCCCGGAAAATCAAACTGAATCCTAACTAGAGAGCGCACTCTACGATATGTAGGGTGCGCCGCATCGTACCTTACGACTATAGATCGCCCCCGCTTCAAACTTGCCGGGTGCATCTGGTTTTTGAAGCCTGAAGAAGCATGACCGCAGATAAGTTATTAGTTATCATCCCATATTGATTGCGGTCATGCTATAGCCCATACAAACATATTTGCCTTGCGCCAGATGCACCCAACTTGCCTTTTTTGGGCAAACTCTGCTGCGATCGCTCACAAAAAAACCCATTTCTGACTTTAGAGGGATTTATTCTTCAGCTTCAAGGGCCATAATCAGCAGTAAGGATGACATAACTAGAGAACTGATTGACTGCTCATCCGGATTGCACGAATCAAGGCTTCTGTAAGATAAAGCCTGACGAAACAAACCACCATCTAAAAAGTCCCAAATCCCCTACTTAAAAGTTAGGGGCAAATTTCAATATGCCTAATTCGGCATCAAACTTTAGGAGGTAATTTATGTTTGAAAGCGAGTTATTAATGTCGCTGTACAGTCCCAAATTCAATATTGCTCAAATGCCAGTAGAAATAGATATCCCGTTTGACCACCCCGATCTCGGAGGGTTAATGTTTCTGAGCCCTCAGTTTTTCGTGGCATTAATCGCCGGAGTCATCATGGCTTTTGGCTTCCAATTCCTGTTAACAAATTTCTCGATCGCCGCCAAAATCTCCAACTGGGACGAGGCTTTACCCGACGATGACGATGATGAGTCCGAAACTTTGGGCACTAAAGTTCGCAAGATCGAAGGCTTGGTCGGCGGTTGGATTTTAGTCACAGTTAACTTAGCTTTATTTTTAGCTTGTTTTCTGGCGGTCAAACTAACTTCAATTGCCTCGGTAGATGGAGCGGCAATTATTGGTGTGGTCATTTGGTCGGCGTACTTTTTAACGCTGGTATGGCTCGGTTCTAGCGCCGTCGGTTCGATGATTGGTTCCTTGATTAAAACTGCTTTTTCCGGCATTCAAGGTGTCATGGGTACTGCTGGTTCCGCGATCGGCGGCAAGATGGCTAGCGACCAAATGGTCAACACTGTAGAGGCGTCTGTGGCTGCTGTCCGCCGCGAGTTGGGCTCGGCTGTAGACCCCGATAGCATTCGCGAAACCATCCAAGATTATGTCGGTTCTTTGCAGTTACCGAAGCTGGATGTTAAGGAAATTCGCGGTCAATTTGAAAAGTTGCTGGGCGAGACTGATATCAAATCTCTTGCGGGAAGCGATGTTCTGAAGAATGTTAACCGCCAGACTTTTGTGGATTTAATTAGCAGTCGCAGTGATTTTTCCAAGGATGAAATCAATCAAGTTGCTGACCAGCTCGAAGGTGTTTGGAAGCAAACTTTCGGCAAGCAGCAAGACAAGAAAGACCCGAATTTAGAATTGGTTGATTTTCTGAAGTTTGCGGCTCCAGATTTGCTGAAGTCTGATGAACTCAACGCCAAGCTGTCTCAAATTCTGGAAACTCGGGAAAATAAATCAGAATCCAGCAGCAGCATGAAGCGCGCGATGCAGATGGGTGTAGAAGCTCTGGTGGGTACTGTTTTGTCGCGGACGGATTTGTCGGATTTGGATGTGGAAAAAATCTCTGGTCAGTTGCAGCAACTGACTGAAAAAGGGAAGGAACAAGCTAAATCTGTGGTTTCTAAGGTGGGCGAAAAAGTGCCTGCGCTGCCTTTCAATACAGCGAAGGCTGATGTGGAAAATTACTTGCTGAATGCTCAACCTTGGCATCTCAACCGAGAAACTATCAAGCAGGAATTTAGGGATGTTATTTACGATGCCGAAGCTTCTCCGGGAGCAGTTTTGCGTCAGTTAGAACAGTTGAATCCTGAGTATTTTGCAGGGATTTTGGGCCGCCGCGAGGGCTTCAGTCAGGAGCAGGCGAAGGAAATTGCCGAACAGCTTGAAAGCGTGCGCCAAGAAGTTCTGGAAATTGTGCAAGGTGCTGCTGGTGAGGAACAGTCTCAGGATTTGCGCAGCCGGATTGAGAATTATTTGCGATCGACCGGCAAGGAGGAATTGAATCCTGAAGGTATCGAGAAGGACTTCCAAGCGCTGTTGGAAGATCGCGATGCTGGTTTTGAGGCTTTGCGCGATCGCCTGTCACACTTCGATCGCGATACCTTGGTGCAGTTGCTCGGCCAGCGTGAGGATTTCAGCCCCGAGGAAGCGGATCAGTTAATCGGACGCCTGGAAAGTTCGCGCGATCGCGTAATTTCCAAAGCTCAAGAATTGCAAGAGCAAGCGAAATCGAAAGCGCAAGAAGTGCGCCAAAAGGTAGAAGAGTATCTCCGCAATACTAATAAGGAAGAACTCAATCCTGAAGCGATCGAGCGCGAGTTTCAAACGCTGTTAAGCGACCCGCAAGCTGGCTTGAAAGCACTGACAGAACGCTTGTCTCAATTCGATCGCGATACGCTAGTGCAACTGCTGTCGCAGCGCCAAGACCTCAGCGAAGAACAGGTAAATGGGGCGATCGACAAGATCGAATCTGTACGCGACAACATTATCCACGCGCCGCAAATAGTTGCAGATAAAGCCAAGGAACAGTACGAAGAAATTACGACTAAAATTGGCGAGTACCTGCGCAATACCAACCTGGAAGAACTCGATCCAGAAGGCATCAATCGGGATTTGAGCAAATTGTTTGAAAATCCGAAAGAAGGTGCTTTGGCGCTGCGGGAAAGACTGTCTCAGGTCGATCGCGAAACCTTGGTCAAGTTGCTTTCGCAGCGAGAAGATTTGAGCGAAGAACAAATCAATCGGACGATCGATCGCGTGCAGGATTCGCTTCGCAGCATCGTGAAATCGCCCCGCCGCTTGGCATCTCGCGCTCAAAAAACTGTTAAGGATTTCCAAGGAAGTTTGGAAAATTACCTGCGGAATACGGACAAGGAAGAGCTCAATCCTGACGGTATCAAGCGCGATTTGCAGTTGCTGTTTAACGAACCGGGAGCGGGGATACAAAGTTTGGGCGATCGGCTGAAGCACTTCGATCGCGGTACGCTGGTAGCCTTGCTGTCCCAGCGGGAAGACATCTCCCAAGAGGAAGCTAACCAAATTGCCGATCGCATTGAATCTGTGCGCAACGAGTTTGTCGAACAAATTCAAATGGTACAAGACAAGTTCCAGTCAACAATTGACGGTATTTTTACGAAAATCCGGGATTACCTCAATTCGCTCGATCGGCCGGAACTCAACTACGAAGGAATCAAGCGCGACTTCCGCAAAGTATTTGACGATCCGCAGGCGGGATTTGACGCGATTAAACAGCGTTTGGGTGAATTCGATCGCGGTACTTTAGTAGCCCTGCTGAGTTCTCGTTCCGACATTTCCGAGACAGACGCTCACCGAATTGTTGACCAAATGGAAGGAGCCCGAGACAGCGTTATATTGCGATCGGAACGCCTGCAAGAGCAAGCCAAAAAACGGATTAAAGAGATCAAGAACAAGACCAAGCAGCAAGCAGAAGATGCGCGGGAAGCCGCCGCAACTGCTGCTTGGTGGCTGTTCGGTACGGCTCTAACTTCTGTGGTGGTTTCGGCTTTGGCTGGAGCAATAGCAGTCGGCGGTATTTCGGGTTTGTTTAGCTAGAATTTCCAGAAGTTTCAATTAAAGTTCTCCTGATTCTAGGCTGGCTGTTGGCCAGCCTATTTTCTTGGGAAAAAGAAAGAGCGAAATTATTCAGGATTAACAATTGGCGGAAACACTCTCGATAAATCCAGTGCCAAATCGTGAAAACAAGGCAGATTAACAGACTCATTGGGCAGAAAAATTAATGTCCTGCGATAACCAAATTGACCTGGTGCATTCTGATAGGGTTCGCTGTAACATTCCAAGCAAGTGTCTGATAAATTAAATATCCAATAGTCAGAGATTCCCGCAGCAGCATAAAGAGGTAACTTAACCTGTTTGTCATAACTCAAAGAAGAATCTGCAATCTCTATCAGCAACAGTATATCCGCTGGACTGGGGTGAGAGGATAGATAGTCGTCAGGGCGATTGTGTACGAGCGAAAAATCCGGTTCAGGTTCGCTGTTTGTAGGTAAAACGATGGGAGACTGACATTGTAAAGTTGCTCGCTCTGCTACTATGGCGCTTAATTCCCGCAATAATCTTCTCAGACAGGTTTCGTGAGCGGTACCTTTAGCTGCCATTTTTACAAGTTCTCCATTAATTAACTCAACTCTCTCGTCCTCAGCAAAAAATCCCAGTTCTGTCAAGCGGTGATATTCGGCTGTGGTGAAGCGTTTAGCAGTTGCGATCGTCATAACAAGTCACCTCAGTACAGGTCTGTTGAAATTATACAGGTTCGCTTGACAAAAACCACTTCATAAGCAGTGGGCTTTAAAGGTGTTGTTTGTGCGATCGCATCATCCTTTAGTTGTAAATTTCCTAGCCGAGTCCTCACCTCAATCCTTAATTACTGTCGGGGATCATCTCTACCCTAAGCAAGATTCTAGCCTCGGTATTTATTCGCTAACTTTTATTAAGTCGCAAAACAAGTTTTTGCAATAAGAAAACTGAGCAATACATATTATTCTGGAGACTGAAATGACATTTACTACTGCGGGCGCTTACGACCAAGGAAAAGCAGAGATTCAGAGCTTGAGTGTAGACGACCAATTAGGTTTGCTGTGGTTTGTTTACACCGAAATGGGCAAGTCAATAACGCCCGCAGCTCCAGGCGCTTCCGGTTCTGAAATCGCTCAGGGTTTGTTCGATCAAGTCAAGCCGCTGCCCCACGAAGAACAACTGCAAGTAATGCGCGACATTGCCTCAAAAGCCAATACTGAAATCAGCCGGATGTACGGCTCGATGAGCCCTGAAACTAAGCTGGCTTTTTGGTATTTCCTAGCAGTAGGAATGGATGAAGGAACTATTATTCCCGTGCCTCCCGACTATCAACTTCCAGAAGCTGGAAAAGCTTTATTAGGAAAGATTCAGGCCATGGACTTTCAAAAGCAAATTGATTTCCTGCGCGGTACAGTTTTAGAAATGGGTGCCGAAGCGGCTCCGGGCGCTGGCATTTAATTTGAGTATAGTAAGGTGCGCACTGCGCACCCTACTAGTATAGTAAGGTGTGCACTGCGCACCCTACTAATTCTAGCTAATAACTGAATTCAGCAGCTATGTTTCCCACAAGTTCCGGCGCACCTGCAATTAAACGCATCTCTTCGCAGTTAACTGTGAGCAAGGGCTGACCTAAGTTTAAACTGGCAAAACTACTCTCTTCAGGGATTTCTACTTCGCCTTTAATCAAGCCGGTGCGAGACTGGAACTCTCCTTTAAACATTAGCAAATTAGTGCGATCGGCGCTAAAAACATTTCCGCTAAAAGACAGGGGAAATACAAAAGTTTGTTTGCTATAATTGACAGTGCACAGTTGCAGATTTCCTTGGCTAACTGTGACGCGGTAGCCTAGCGCTGATGCTTTTACCGAATCGCTGCCTTCCCAATTAAATTGAGCTAATTCTTTCGGAAGTCCCCAAATTTCGCGCCCGCCAGCTACTGAGTTGGGGTTGTCTACGTAGATGTGGGAAATCCAAGCGCCCCATTTTCCTGCATAACTGGCGATCGCGCTAACTACAATTAACTCATTGTACTCCATCACGGAACCCAGCCCGTAGGAGGATATATAAATGCCACCTAGCGTTTTTCCTGGCAATAAACAGACAATTTCTAAGTCAGAGGGAACCAAGGGGCGCACTCGTGCTACATCTACCAATTGCAAAGTCTGAACAGCATAACCTTGCAGGTGCCAAGGAGCTGGTGAATATACCATTTTAAGTGATTTTAGATATGATATTTTATATTTATTTTAGCTTAGGTTATCAAACAGCAACAAATTGTGGTATTTTTTCATAAAATCCTCGTGTATTCACGCATAAGAAAGATTAATCTGCCAACAGCGAGCAATTAGTTGACATTTGAGCAAAAGTTAAATATCGTCTACTTAGTGAATATTTAGAAGGAACCTAAACCTGTATGCTGACATCTTACAAACCAGATGTTTTCGATAGTTTAGAGCATTTTTTCACGGCGAGAGACCTGCTGGAACAAGCCGAAGACAATATGACGGAACTCGGTGCTATCATCCGCAGTCACGGCTTGCAAAAACAGGTTGGGATCTGCTTGCTTCACAAACACTTTGACCTCTCGGATAACGAGAGGTTGGTTGAAGAGTTTGATGGCAACAATGCTTATGTCAAGCCAACCGCAGAATACGGCGATGCTATTCCTTATATGTGGAAGGTGGAACAAAATCAAGCATCAGGTGAATGGGTTTGGTTTCCCTTAGAATTTGTCCGCGTTACTGAAGCTGTGTCGGCAGCAGTTGAACGCTCCGCAGCAGTTGTCAACAACTCGGAATTTCTCAATGAAATTGCGGGTAAACTGTCAGAATTAGGACTGACTGGAATGTTCGGTATCAGCATTTTGCACCGAGATGCAATTAAGGTTGCTGAGGGCGAAATTTTGGTGGAAAGCACAGATGATGAAGCCCGCGTCTTGACTCTTTCTTCGGTTCCTCGCCAGAATGTCGATCGCACAACTTTAACACAAACTCTCTGGCAGTTTCCGAATGCTGAAGGGTTTGAGGTAGGGGCGATGTGCACTCACTGCACTCACTGCACTCACTGCACTCACTAAGCAAGATTGTCAAAGTATAAAAAGTTTGTAGTAAGGACTTTAGTCCTTCCAAGTTCGCAGTCAGGACTTTAGTCCTCAAAAGTTCGCAGTCAGGACTTGAGTCCTTGCTTTACAAACTTAGAAGATAGGACTAAAGTCCTTACTACGAACGGGAAACTTAGAAGATAGGACTAAAGTCCTGACTGCGAACGAGAAACTGGGAAGATATGACTAAAGTCCTTACTACAAACGAGTTTTTAGTAAGTGCGATTTAGCAATATTAAATAATGTGCAATCTCCGTCAAAGTATACTAATTTATCGCTGTCACAATGGGGAATTAGAAACTACAAAAGAGTGCGCCATTCCCCGAGTGTGGCTGAGCTCGGGTACGCAGCTAGCTGTTGACACTTCGCCCGATCGCCTTCAGTATTGTGAAGGTGCTTTTATGCCCAAAGAACCTTGGAGGGAACCGACGCCCGCAGAGTCCGCACTGCTTTGGACAGACGAACCGCCGCCCCACTATGCGGGTGTCGGAATTGTGCGTTTACCTGCGGATGTTTTGGCTTTGTTGGCTGATGCTGCTATCGCTTCGCTAACCACTCCCCTACAGGTGGCTGAGTTTAAGTCTCAGGAAAAATGCGGACAGATACTCGATCGACTAATTGACTATTTTAAGCCTTTTTGTCTGTCGGATTCGCCGCCAGTTATCAGCGGTATGGGAGGCCGACAGCCGGGATTGAGTACGGCGACAATTGATAACAAACGCGGTTGTCGCAACGGTTTGCATACTGATAGTTGGGACAATCTGCCGCTGGATAAAAAGCAGGAAGCTACTAATCGGATTTGCGTGAATTTAGGGCGGGATAGCCGTTATTTTTTGTTTGTAAATTTGACGGAAATGGACATTTTTCAAATGCTGGGATGTGCTGATGCTGATATTGGGAAACCTTGGACGCGACAGTTAACTTATGAGTTTATGCAGCGCTATCGAGAATATCCGGTGGTGAAGCTGAGAATTGCACCGGGTGAGGCTTATATTGCACCGACTGAAAATATGATTCACGATGCTTCTACGGCAGATATGAAGCACTTGGATGTTAAGGTGATGATGCGCGGTTATTACAGGATTCCAGTATGAGTTTTGCAGTTAGCGAAGCCCTTAGAGAGGATCGCACTTTCAAACATCGGGTGCATCTGGCGCAAGGCCAATATATCCGTAGGGGCGAAGCATGACCGCATTCAATATGGGATTATAACTAATA
>NZ_JAUBOJ010000331.1:0-2170 GCF_036700185.1 Microcoleus sp. BM001215392
ACTGTCAACTGTCAACTGTCAACTGTCAACTGTCAACTGTCAACTGTCAACTGTTTACTGTCGGGTGTATCGGTGCTTGACACCCATCGGGAAATACTCTGCATCGCCCATCGCAGTTAATGTCACCACAGGTAACTGATATTCGGGCGGCACGTAATTAGCAAATTCGCTGTTGAGGCGCCGCAATTGCGCGAGAATTGAAGATGCGATCGCCTGCTTCATCTCTTCATCCCCTTCCACCGCCGCTGCTAACTCCACAACCACCGATAAAAACCGATTTCGATCCGCATCTTCCTTGACTTGCAGCACGAACTTTCCCGTCACCCATTCGCTAATCGCGGCAGCTTCTAAACCTACGGTGACGTTTTCTGGGTAGATGTTAGCACCGAAATAGGACACGGTAAAGTGCGATCGGCCAAACACATAGACAAATGGCAGATTGCGAATTCCTCTAGGAAAACCGGCACTTTCCCCAGCCGCCACTTCCTGCAAATGTGCCAGGGGATTAAAGCCCCATTCTGCCAAAAAATCGAGCATTGCTTCGTAAGAAACTAAACCACCGTTATCGGAGATGTGATAGCGTATGAGCGGGATGCCGTTGTCGCCAGAAAATAGCAGCGTGCCGCCATCATTGACTTCAAAAAAGCGGCTTTTCGGATCGTACTGCACCAGAGTTGGCAACCGCGATTCTCCGAATAAATTGCGCGCTGCTTCCGGATGGTTGGCCAACCAGCGGCGGATGCAAATGCTCAACGGTGTCTCGTTGCCCAAAACGCCTGCATCGGCTGTACCGTAAAGGCTCGCAGAATTGTAATATATATTGTTAGCTGACTGTTGACTGCTGACTTGTTCGTCAGGGTTCTCAGAGCGATCGATACTGTTATAATTAGTGCGATCGCTCACCAAACTCCGCCATTCTTCGCTAAAAACTTCCCCCGCAAACACCATCTTAATTCGATATTTTTGCCACTCCACACCCGCAGCAATCCCGCTATCGATCGCATCTTTGATAAACGGCGGATATCCCAACAATACTACTTGGTCGAAATGCTCCCCAAGTTCTCGAACTACTCGAAATATTTCAGTCTTGTTATTCCCGGGCGTCACCACCGTAACCGGATAACCCTTACTCGCTAGATAGCGGCAGCAATTCGCCGTGTACATTCCGCCTACCCAAGTCCCCAAGGCAAAGCAAATCACAGCTAAAGTGCGCCTGGTGTCGGCGAAAAAACTGTCGTGAAATATTTGTTCAAAGCGATCGGCAATTTGCAACTCGTCGCCGATAAAACGCGGCCAAAATGTCGGGTTTCCCGTCGAACCCGATGAAACAGCAATGAAATCGCAAGTTTCTAATTTGCCCTCACGGCACAACTGAGGCAGCGGGTAACAGCGCAAATAATTCTCTTTGGTAATTAGCGGCAATTTTTGAAAGTCTTCAAAGGTTTGAATTGACTCGGGATTAATGTTGAGTGCAGCTAGGAAATTCTGGTAAGCTGGTACTGTGGCAGCGACGTTGTGAAAAAGTGCGTGAAGCGCAGCTATCCCGCAGGGAATCGCGGCGGATTCTGGATCTAGGCTCTGCTGCTGTTGCAATCGTTCCTCAAGCGGGACGTTCAAAAACTCTTCAAATGCCCCAATTGCTCGCTGACGCGGTTCTGGCTGCATGATAGGCTCCTTTGACAGTTGACAGTTGACAGTTGACAGTTGACAGTTGACTTGTCCGTAAGGGTTCTCAGAGTTATCAGCAATATTGTCATTAATACTGTTATAATTAGTGCGCTCGCTCACCAAACTCCGGCATTCTTCGCTAAACACTTCCCCCGCAAACACCATCTTAATTTGATATTTGTGCCACTCGACACCCCCAGCAATGCCACTATCAATAACATCCTTGATAAACGGCGGATATCCCAACAATACTACTTGGTCGAAATGCTTCCCAAGTTCCTGGACAACTCGAAATATTTCAGTCTTGTTATTCCCCGGCGTCGGGCCGGTCCAGAAAGGGTGGGCGGGCCCGACACCCCACAAACTTGTGTAAATTATTTAATTCGCGATCGTTAATGGGAGAGGGGGAGAGGGGGAGATTGGGAGAGGATTTGATAAGTGGGAAATAGGGAACTTTAATATATCATTTAACTGCACAACGGCAGCTTACTAAAAATTTGAA
>NZ_JAUBOJ010000331.1:2270-8837 GCF_036700185.1 Microcoleus sp. BM001215392
AACTTTAATATATCATTTAACTGCACAACGGCAGCTTACTAAAAATTTGAACACACTTTGTGGTCGATCGCACAAATACAGCCGACAATCGAGTTGCGTGCAGACAACCGCTTGTTTGACAAAAACCGCAGGAGATAACCAAGTGGGCGATCGACTAATCAACACAGACAAAGTTATGTCAAGATTAATCTCACGATTAATTAGCGCGATCGCCCAAAACGGACAATCTCAGTCAAGCGTAACAACCCGACGCAAGTTTCAATGAACAATCCCATCTACCCCGGCATAACTCTCCACAACCACTACCGCATCGTCCGCGAATTGGGACACGGAGGCTTCGGGCGCACCTACCTCGCTGAAGATGCCCACCGATTTAACGAACCCTGCGTTTTAAAAGAATTTGCGCCCCAAGTCCAAGGAAGTTACGCCTTACAAAAATCCGAGGAACTCTTCGAGCGCGAAGCCGGAGTCCTCTACAAGCTGCAACACAATCAAATCCCGCGCTTTCGCGAAATGTTTCGCGTCAGTATAGTCGATCGAGGCTACCTATTTCTCGTCCAAGACTACGTACCCGGTCAAAATTACCGCTTTCTGCTGGATGCCCGCAAGCGTCAGGGTTTGCGGTTCATCGAAGCAGAAATAAATCAACTGCTGATTCAGATTTTGCCAGTCCTGGAATACATTCACTCCTTGGGAGTCATTCACCGCGACATCTCCCCTGACAACCTAATACTACGCCTATCTGACGGAATGCCCGTGCTCATAGACTTCGGCGGAGTCAAACAAATCGCCGCCACCGTAGAGTCTCTCTTCGCCGAAGCTAACGGTACTCCCGCCCCCGCAACCCGCATCGGCAAGCTCGGCTATGCTCCCGTCGAACAGATGCAAATGGGGATTGTGTATCCCCACAGCGATTTGTACGCCCTCGCCGCTACAGTTTTAGTGTTGCTGACAGGGAAGGAACCGCATCAATTGCTCGACAGCCAGACGCTGAATTGGAACTGGCGGGCGGACTGTTCTCTGTCTCCGAATTTGTCCTTGGTGCTGGATAAAATGCTCGCTCACCAGCCGAGCCAGCGTTACTCCTCGGCTCGCGAGGTTTTGCAGGCTCTCTCGGGCAATCCACCTTTAAGACCCCAGCCGCAGTCAGCCCCAGATTTTGGTCTGATGCAGCAGCCGCCGGAGCACTCGCCCATACCCGTACCCGTACCCGTACCCGTACCCGCCCCTCCCCCGAAACTGCCGGGGACTCCGGTGCGACTGGCGACAGTGGGGAACCGGCAAAAAATGCCTGCTTGGCAAATGCTTTTGTTCGTAATAGCGGTGCTTTCAAGTATGGGAACCGTTGGCTGGTTTGCGGGCAATTACGTGTTAAACCTGCAATCAAAAGTGCAGAAAATTCCCCTGACTCCGGGCCCGAAACAGCAGCAAGAAGATGCTTTGCGCGATCGCTTTTCCGAACTGAAAATTAACGATCGATTCTATAGCGGTTACGTCAATCTTGTAGACGAGACTTTCTATGCTAAATACCCGGAATTGGGCGGGCGCCTGTTAAAAGAAGGCGACGACGATCGCCAGTGGCGCCAAAGGTGGCAGAAAATCGGCGATGAATTGCTCGACAAGCTCTCAAACCTCAGCAGCGACGCTAGAGGGCGGTTGGGAAGTTATGACAGCGCCGATCGCGATCGTTGGAAAGCTGAGGCTAACAAGCTTTCTTTGAGCAGTCGGGCGCTTTACGATTTGGCTGATGCGAAGTTCTTTTATTTGTTTCCGCAGCAGCCGCGCGATCGCAATCTGATTGATTTGCCGATCGGACAAATTTGGCAAGCAATTACCGCTGACACCCTGACAGCTCTGCAAGCGGGAGCAACTCTCGAAAGCGTCGAATTTGACCGCCGCTCCAACAGCAAAACCCTCACGGGCAATCTCAAACCCGGTGAAGGCAAAGCTTACATTGCCCGGTTCGCCCAAAATCAGACTTTGAGCGTGAGTTTGCAAGCTCCGCGCAAATCGACTCTGCTGTCAATTTATGCTCCCGGGCGGACAAACAAAGTCAACCCTTTGCTGCAAGATGCAGAGGAGCTGAGTTGGTCTGGAGTCCTCGATGATACTGGTTTTTATGAATTCGTGGTAGTTTCTCAGTCATCCGAGCCGATCGCCTACGAGTTGAATCTGGAGACGAAATAACGCTCTGACTTAAGCCGCTTTCCAGGCAAAACTTTTCAAATCCTGTTCCTGCTCCCTGATTCATCTATAGAGTAAATCGAAAAATGGAAAATCGAAAAATGGAAAATCGAAAAATGGCTATTGACGCCTTGAGAGCGATCGGGCGATAATGAGGTAATACCGAGCGGTAAATTTTCTGGTTCAAAGAAAGAATATGCTGAGATTCGCGATCGTAACTTTAGTAACTTTGGGATTAGTATTAGTAACTGCATTGGGTTTATATCCCGCCAGTGCGACAGTCAGCAATCCCGAATTTTATGCTTGGAACTTTGCCTCTGTAGGCAGCAGCGAACTGGTTTGCAAAAAGACAGTTGTAGTTCCGCAAGACCGGATCGTTCCGTCATCACCTATGCAGGCAGTCAGTATCAATTCTGCAATTGTAGATCACAAGTTTTGCGCGAATTCCACTAAGCCTGTGAATTAATCCCCTGCATCCTGCGATGTCCCCTCAAACGACAATAAAATTGCTCGATCGTTCCGAAGGCGAGTCCGCATCCATCCCAGGAATGAAGTCAGAACGATCGAACACTTTTTGAGAACAAATTGACCGGAAATTGTATAGAGCTTGCCGCCATCCGCGCAGTGAAAATGTTGACGGCATTTTTTATGAGAAATAATCGATAACTTGTCATAAAAATTTATCAAATAATCTGGCACAGCAGTTTTATGTCCTCGAAAGCGATCGAACTCTTCCAAAATTAGCCACTTCTTCGACCGTGACTTAAAAACCGAAGAAAAATCATTAGCCAAATGGCTAATGATTTATTGGCTAATTGGCCTAATGAGTAACTAGCTAGTTTGAGTATGCTAGAGTTAGTCAGGTTCTGATATATAGTGCCATCTGTAATCTAAGTATCATGCTCAAAATTTTGGTCATTGAAGACGACGAATTAATCCGGGAAACTCTTCTGCAACTCCTGGAATCTCACAGCTACCGGGTCATCGTGGCCGAAAACGGTCGATTTGGGGTGCAGATGGCACTTTCGGAGATCCCGGATTTAATTTTGTGCGACGTGCAGATGCCGGAACTCGACGGTTATGACGTGTTGCGGACGCTACGACAAAACTCCCTAGCTGCAACAATTCCATTTATTTTCCTCACGGCTCAAAGTTCCAAAACCGATTTTCGTCGGGGGATGGAATTGGGCGCCGACGATTACCTGACAAAGCCATTTACTAAGGCTGAATTGCTGGGGGCGATTTCTTCTCGCGTCTCGAAACGGCAAACTATTACTCAACCGCTGACACTCGCGCTTCACCAAGCAGAAGCCAGACTCAAAGATTTAGTCAACGACTCGACCAATGTTTCGGTACTCTCCCCCGAAAAGTTGGCTCTGGAAGCTCTGCTGCGCCGCGCTCTGGCACAAGGTGAATTTCAGGTATACTATCAGCCGCAGGTGAATATTGCTACCGGACAAGTTATCGGCGCCGAAGCTTTGGTGCGGTGGCAAAATCCCGATCGAGGTATAATTTCTCCGGGCGAATTTATTCCCTTAGCAGAAGAAACAGGTTTAATTATTCAGATTGGCGAGTGGGTACTGCTGTCAGCTTGCGCTCAAGCCGCGAGCTGGCTGGCGGCGGGGTTCTCACCATTTACAATATCAGTAAATTTGTCGGCGAGGCAGTTGTCCGACCCAGAACTCAAGGCGCGAATTATCCAAATATTAGAAACTACAGGCTTAGAGCCAGCTAATTTAGAATTAGAAATGACCGAAAGCGCTCTGGTAGAAAATGCCACAGTCGCAGGCACAACTTTAAACCAACTCAAAGCTCTAGGAATTCGGATCGCGATTGACGACTTCGGCACTGGTTATGCGACTTTAGGATATCTCAAGCAATTTGCTTTTGACAGCTTAAAGATCGATCGCATTTTTGTCCGCAACGCCAACGAAGACGCTCAAAATGCTGCTATTACCACAGCAGTAATTTTACTCGGTCACAGCTTGAACATGACAGTAATTGCTGAGGGCGTAGAAACAGAAGCAGAACTAGCTTTTCTGAAACAGCACAACTGCGATATCATGCAGGGGTATCTGTTCAGTCGCCCCGAACCCGCACCGACAATTGAAAATATGTTGGTTGCCGACCAACGTTTGTTCGCGCAGCCCCTAGCAGCAGCACCTAGTCGCGCGATCCCATTTGTACCTATTTCCGAACCGGAAAAATCTAAAAACCTTTCCATGTCAAGTCTCGGAATAGTGTAAGTGCCAGCAAAATTTGTGTATAATAAAAAAAAATCTTTCTTTTACCGTCTATTTGGTGCAGAAAAGTTGACGATCCCTCCTCAAAAGTTGTAGCTTTTTAGGAGAGACGAATAAAAAATGGAAATTTAGCCCAACAGTCCTCAACTTATTCTCATTTTATTCGATCGGCGCCCGTAATTGGACTAATTGAGGAATTGTGGCGTCTTGAAATTGGGAGTCTTTATCAAGTTGCAGCAGGTAAACTCATTTAAGTTCCTACTTTGGGAGCCGCAGTTTCAAGAACTGTCAACTGGAATTGGTGCAAGGCCCTCATGGAAAGAATATTAGTAGTTGACGACGAAGCAGACTGTCAAACAGTCTTAGCAATGTACCTGGAAAGCCAAGGATACCGGGTAGAATGCGCTAATTCAGGAGTTGAGGCGCTCTCAATTTTTGAGAATGCACCCCCAGATTTAGTGATTTCAGATGTGATGATGCCAGAAATGGACGGGTTTGAGTTTTGCCGCCGCTTGCGCACAACCCGTTTGGGACAGCTAGTCCCGTTTATATTTTTGTCAGGTCAAGGCGAGATGGAGTCAAAAGTTGAAGGTCATGCGATCGGCGCTGACGATTATCTGGTAAAACCATTTCAGTCTGAAGAAATCTTGGCTAAAGTCAAAGCGCAGTTAGACCGCTCCCACCGCATACACTCCGAGATAGTCCGACTGCTGCAAACTTCTAACACCAGAGCCGTAGAGCCAAAAACTATCGCAGTAGTATTGCCGAACCCAGCACCTTTACCGCTAACACCAGCCGAGGAAAGAGTTTTTTGGGAGGTTATTCAAGGTTATACTAACAAACAAATTAGCGATCGACTGTTTATTAGCCCCCGGACTGTGCAAGCTCATTTAGGCAGCATTTTCAGCAAATTACAGTTAGAAAATCGAGCCCAGCTTGTGAAATTTGCCCTAGAAAGGGGATACAAACCACCTCAAACTTAGCTTTGGTCTCAACTTAGGGTGTACCAGCCCTTAATTACCCGCAATAAAAACGGTTTGAGCGTTCCGACTAAAGTCCTCATAATCTGAGGACTTTAGTCGGAACGCTCAAACCCATCTGATTATCCTCGTTCGAGAGAACCTGATATTATTCCAAATTCAAAACACAATAAGGAAAACTCGTCGTCACGCAAACCATCGGCCCCAAATTTGTACCCCGCAAATTTGCACGTTCCAAATCAGCCTGGCGCACGTCCCTCGCCGCATCGATATTTGTCCCCGTCAACTGAGTTCTAGGAAGCCTGGTATTTGACAGAATAGCATTCTGCAAATTAGTATCGCGCACATCAGCAAAAGACAAATCAGCCCCGCTTAAATTCGCACGATTAAAATTAACTCTAAACAGTAGCGAACGTCGCAAATCCGCATTCGACAAATTAGCTTGCAGCAAATAAGCTTCGCCCAAATTAGTATTAAAAAGCTTAGCACCGCGCAAATCAGCTCTCGTCAGATTGGCCCGCCCCAAAAAAGCATTAGACAAATCCGCATTTCGCAGATTAGCACTGTCCAAGTCAGCCCCGTACATCTCCGCATTAACCAAGTTAGCATTTGCCAAATTAGCACCACTTAAATCAGCTTCTAGCAAATTAGCTTCGTAGAGATTAGCTCCGCTTAAATCAGCACCTTTTAAATTAGCTCTGTACAAACTCGCCTTAAACAAATCAGCATTTCTCAAATCGCAGCCTTCACACTCCTTACTTTCCAGCAACTGTCTGACATGATCGGGATTTTGAGCTTTGACGGGAGCTACCAGCAAAAACGGCGCTAAAACTGCTACAGTTGCCGTTACACTTGCCAAGATTTTAAATTTCACAAACAAACCTCACTGCCACTTCAGACCAATTATACTCGCAAAATTTGCGATCGATCTTGCTGGCACTGTTCAGTTGACAGTTGACAGTTGACAGTTGACAGTTGACAGTTGACAGTTGAGAGCGACCTCTAACTGGAAAGAAGAGGATTGGAGTAATGAATAGTCTGATTTTAATTTCTCCCGATCTGGCTTGGGGGCTTTAAACCAATTATTTGTCGTATAATTAATATTATTGACCGAAAGCATCCAGGATACAAGCCCCCGGATTCATCCGTGGAGAAATAAA
>NZ_JAUBOJ010000332.1:0-8781 GCF_036700185.1 Microcoleus sp. BM001215392
CAACTGTCAACTGTCAACTGTCAACTGTCAACTGTCAACTGTCAACTGACTTACCCCAAGCCCAACTCGCGCTTGAGCAAATTAATCGACTTAGAGCCGATGTAATTTTCGCAGCATACCAGTTGTGGGGGACGAATAATATCCTCTCTGGCAGCGTTAATCGCGGCTTTGACTGTAGCAAAACTCGGTTGATCGCAAAAAATTGTTCTTGCCGATCGCACGATCGAGTTAATCTTGTACTCGTCCGACAGCAAAGCCGTCATCACCAGCAAATCCTCACCGCGGATGCTGTGGATGATGACTTCGGTCGATCGCAGCATTCCCGGACTCAGGCTGACTAAACCCAAATAACTGTCTTTCGGCAAACCCCCCACTAGCTGGATTTCCTGCACATAATCGTAGATATCTACGGGAATCACTCGCACCGAACGCGGCGCCGAAATCGATTCCGCTTGTCCGATAAAATAACGACTCGTGATCACAGTTCCAGCAGAGATGTTATCCAGAAAAGTACCTAACTCTTCCATCGGTACTAACTGGATGGGAATCAGCAAAGCTTGTTCCAGCTCTTTTGCCATCAACTCACCCACGCCGATGTCCTCTGTGGGGGCTGTGACGACCACTCGCGCGCTGCACCGGAGCCGCCAGTCTATTTCGGCCAAAAATAATTCCCTCGCTTGGTTGAGCGTACAGCCCTCTCCCAGCAGTTGATCCATACTTTCTTGCACTATTTTGTTAGCAAGGGGATATTCTTCGAGGATCGGGGATTTGAGTTTGCTGCCGCCTTCGTGGCCTTGAGCGCGGACGTAAATCCCCGATCCGGCTTGAGCTTCTACAAGTCCGGTATTTTCTAGCTGTCGGTAGACTTTGCTGATGGTGTTGCGGTGCAAACCCGTCTGCATGGCTAGCTGTCGGGTGCTGGGTAAACGGTGTCCGGGCGGAAACTGGCGCGAGGCGATCGCAAACCTGATTTGATTGAATAGTTGCGTAGATGCGGGGATATCGCTATCTGTTTGAATATGAAATTGAACCATATTAAAGGCTCCGACACTTCAATTTAATATTTTTATAAGATCGAGTACCGCTCATGGGATGGATCGGATATCTCTGTCTATAGCATAATCTTTTTTGGTTCATCTGCTGCGGCAGTTTTCCTGGGCTAGCGATCGAGCCTGATTGTTCAGGTACTTTCAAATCTTAGCGGTAGGGTGCGTCACGCAAGATAATTCTCAATCATCACTCCTAATTTCAGAACAGACGCGCCAGCTAATGAATGGTTCGTCAGTTCTGAGATTGTCAGTTGAGCGCGACAATCTTGCTAGCTGACGCACCCTACTTCACTATTTACTCTCCAATTTCCATCTCAGTTCCTGTTTTTCTACCTTTCAAAAAATAAGTCCGCATCTCCCCTTTACCTTTAATCTCGATCAAGCCGCGCTCTTCAAATTCATATTTATCTTGCAGCAAGTCATAAGTATAGAAGCTAACTTGAATGTGGCCGGGTACGCCGTGAGATTCCATGCGAGAAGCGGTATTTACTGCATTTCCCCACAAGTCGTAAATAAATTTTTTAGTCCCGATTACCCCCGCTACCACCGGGCCGCTATTAATCCCGATGCGGATGTCAAATTTTGCGTCCAGCTTGACATTTAATTCGCGAATTGCTTCTAGCATATCCAGCGCCATTTCGGCGATCGCCTCTGCGTGGTCTGGGCGTTGCAGGGGAATGCCGCCAGCTACCATGTAAGCATCCCCGATTGTCTTAATTTTTTCTAAACCGTGTTTCTCGCTCAGGTGGTCGAAAGTTGAAAAAATTTCATTCAACAAATATACTAATTTAGTTGCGGACATGGTGGTAGAAATTTGGGTAAAATTCACCAAATCGGCAAAAAGAATTGTGGCTTTTTCAAACTTGTCAGCAATTACTCCCGGTTCGTGCTTCAACCTGTGGGCGATCGCTCTAGGCAAAATATTTAGCAGCAAATCCTCAGTTTTTTTTTGTTCTTTTCTGAGTGCCGATTCCATCTGCTTGCGCTTCGTGATGTCGTGAAAAAACACAGAAATGCCATCGTGAGAAGGAAAAGCCCGCACTTCAAACCACACTTTTAAGGGGCGATAATATTTTTCAAAAGTTACTCCAACTTGTTTGGCTACAGCTTCATGAGATTCTTCATAAAACACCGAACTTACTAAATCAGGAAACTCTTCCCAAAAATTTTTACCAAAAAGTTCTTCCGAATCGCGCTGCAAAAATTGCGATGCTTTGTAATTGACGTACGTAAATCGCCACTGGAGGTCTAGAGCAAAAAAAGCATCGCTCATTCCTTCTAAAAAATTGACGATTTGCTCGTCAGTAGAACGGAGTTTTGCTTCAACTTGTTTGTGTCTGATCTGTGCGCGCTTTAATTTAGCATAATTAATGCGCAACTCCATTTGACTGATAACTTGCCTTCCTAAAGTCCGCAGGGCTTCTAGCTGTTCTGGGGTGAGATGGCGAGGAACTGTATCTATCGCGCACAAAGTGCCTAGTGGGAAACCATCAGGAGTTACTAACGGCGCCCCAGCATAAAACCGAATATTTGGATCGGAAGTTACTAGCGGATTTCCCGCAAAGCGATCGTCATCTAGGGCGTTAGGTATAACTAACAATTCATTGGGATTTAAAATAGCGTGAGCGCAAAAAGCTAACTCTCTCGGAGTTTCTGGCGCATCAAGACCGACTTTTGATTTAAACCACTGTCGGTTAGCATCTACTAAACTGACTAAAGCAATAGGAGTGCCGCAAATATAGGATGCTAAAGCTGTTAAGTCATCAAAAGCCTCGTCAGCATCTGTATCGAGAATGTTGTAGCGGTGAAGTGCTTTTAGCCTGTCTGCTTCGTTGCTAGGTAAAGGTGCAGCTTGCATCGGCGGTGGCGCGACTGCACGTTTACGAAAAATGAGTGCAAGTTTCCGCGCTGCGAATTTTTGGACTTGCGTCGCTAGTTTCTCGACCAGCACAAAAAAACTTATTTTCCAAGCTTTATTCATATTTGTTTATGGTTGTCATACCTGATGGAACTGCGGGCGATCGATACCTATGCACTCACCGCAACTAACTCCTCAATCTCCAGAGCTTTTGTTGGCAATTTCCCCGTCAATACTTCTCTACCCTCTTCGCTCACAAGTATATCATCTTCAATGCGTATGCCCCGCACATCTGCGAATTTTTCCAGCTCATCCCAGTTTACCAAATCTTTATATTTCTCACGAATTTCTGGATTATTTAAAATTGCTGGAACTTGATAAAATCCCGGTTCGATCGATACCAGCATTCCCGGATGCAAAACTCGATTCAGCCGCAAAAAACCCAACCCAAACCGACTGCTTCTCCTTCTCCCGGCTGCATAGCCAGCTAAATCTCCCAAATCTTCCATATCGTGAACATCCAAACCAATTAAATGTCCGATACCGTGCACAAAAAACAAGGCGTGAGCATCGCTTTCTACCAAATCTTCAACATTTCCTCGCAAAATTTCTAAATCCACCAATCCTTCAGCCATAATCCGAGCAGCTAACAGGTGAATATCTTGATATTCCACGCCCGGAGCAATTCGCTGGATACAAGCATCGTGCGCTGCCAAAACCAGGTCGTAAATTGCTCTTTGAGTCGGCGAAAACTTACCAGAAACAGGCCAAGTGCGAGTCACATCAGCCGCCCATCCCATCGACGATTCTGCACCGACATCTGCTAACAGCAAATCTCCTGCTTGTAGCGGATTGTGATAATGTTCGCTGTGCAGAACTTCGCCCTGCACCGTCACGATACTGGGATACGCATAAGTCATATTTTGTGAGATGATGACACTTTCCATTGCAGCGCGCACGCCCGCTTCAATCTTGGCTGTTCGAGTTGCTGCCATCCCCGCTTTGTGAGCTGCTACGGTGACAGCAGCAGCTTGACGCAATTCGACCAAACTGGCTGTATCGTGGCTCAGACGCAGAGAGATAATTGCCTGAGTTAATTCTAGGTCGATACCTGTTGGCGTTTTCGCGGGTGCCAAAGGGCGATCGAGTATTTGAGACTGTTGCAACAGAGTCAAAGAATCCTGCAAGGCGATCGTTGCTGCATTTGTTCCTCGCTTTTTCAATTCACTCATTGGGTAAGCAGCATCAGCGCCAATTTGTTCGGCAATTTCTGCTCTTTTCGGCATTTCCCCGTGCCAAAGCGTACTGCTAGGATCGGCATCATCTAAGAACAGTTCTAACTTCCCAGATTCTAAGCAAATCGCAGCATTTTCTAAGGGCAAACCCGCAAAATATAGAAAGTGACTGCTGGCGCGAAAAGGATAAACAAGTGCGGGATAATTGCGAGGAATGCTGCGCCCAGACCACAGAATTACCGGAAAATTAATTAAATTCGCCAGTTTTTGCCGCCGTTCGTGTAAAATGTTCCTTAACAAAGCATAATCTTTTGTAATTTTCATGAGTAAAAATTCATAATTTTGAGTTCGGTTTGCGATCGGGACTTCAGTCCTTTGATTATAGGCATTACAGCACTTTTGTGCTAACTACAAATTTAGCAGTCATTTTGGCGGAAAGTCTAATCTTTATTTTCTGTTTTGCTGCACTCTTTGTGCTATATTTTCGCTCGCCTTTGCGATCGTCACCGGCATAATTTTGTTCAGCATGAACCTTCACACAATGCCTGGACAAAAAGCCTGAAAGTGCTACTTCACAAGCAATACAGTAATAATTGAACACCCGCGACCTGCCAAAATCCTTAGTTTGGTTGTTGTTGATTTTGTGACATGAGTAATAGCCTCTATTGACGATCGTATATTGTAGACTTTAAAGTATAAGTAAAATCACGGAAAAAAATCATGAAAACTCCTGACAAAGATCGTAAAAATTCCGTGCAAATACGGGACTGGCCGATCGAACACTTACCGGGATTGAGCACTGAAAACCGATCTCAACTAGAAGAATGCGGCATCACCACCATCGGACAACTGATTCGGATGACGAAAACACCCGCTGCGAAATCGTTGCTAGCACATCAATTACAGATAAACATTCAATATGTTAACAAATGGGTAGCAATGGCCGAGCTAGCTCGAATTCCCAGCGTAGGGTGTCAGTATTGCGGGTTGTTGCTGCACGCAGGAGTTGCTTCAGCCGCTCAATTGGCTCAAATGCCCGTAGAGAGATTGCACCAACAAATCCTCAGACTCCACGTAGCCACAATGCAGCGCAATGATTTGACTCCTTCAGTCGATCGCGTGCAAAAATGGATTTTACAAGCTAGATTAGTTAGCAGTCATTAGTTATTGGTTATTAGTTATTAGTTATTAGTTATTGGTTATTGGTTATTTGTTGCTTCCAATGCCCAATGCTTTTCGACCCAATTCCCAATTCCCAATTCCCAATTCCCAATTCCCAATTCCCAAATATTATGTCAATTCAAGTTTACGGAATTCCCAACTGCGGCACCTGCAAAAAAGCTTTTCAGTGGCTCAAAGATAATGCTGTTACTTACGAGTTTATTAACACAAAAGAACAGCCACCAACTCGCGAAACAATTGAAAACTGGGTCGCTGCTTTGGGTTTTAAACCAATGCGAAATACATCCGGCCAATCCTACCGCGCCTTGGGCGACGAGAAGCAAGAGTGGACGAATGCAGAATGGGTGGATGCTTTTGCTAAAGATGCGATGCTGCTGAAACGTCCTCTTTTTGTCAAAGATGGAACGGCTGTTTTAGTAGGTTTCAAAGCCGAAGTAATTAGCGAAAAATTAGGGATTTAAACAAACTAAGTTGAGCGTATTTTTCGCATAAACTTCATTTCACCGATATCATCAGTGAAACCCCAGCGTTTGTAAAATGGGATCATTTCCGGCAAACAATTAAGACTAATATTCTCCACGGCTTGAAGTTGGGGATGATTTAAGACTGCATCCATCAACACCTTACCCAGTCCCATCTTTCTGTATGTTGGGTGGACAATCACATCCAAAATCGTGCCTCTGTAGACAAAATCAGTCATGACGCGAGTAAAGCCAATTAGTCGTAGCTTGCGGGGCGGGACGCCATCGCCCTCATCGACCAAACCAATGATAACATCAGTCGCGGCCAGCATTCTCACCACATCCTCCCGCGTCCGCTTGTCGCACCAAAACTCGTTTTTGTACAAATCCATCAAGTCGGAAACCTGACTTTCAGTCAAAGTTTCCACAATGCGGTACTTATCCATGTTGTCGGTCATACTCAATTTTACCGTAATCTAGTTTAATTGCGCGATCGGCTAGATCGAAATAGCGATCGTCGTGACTAATCACAAACACCGTTTTCCCGCGGCGCTTCAACTCCGGTAACAACTGCTTGTAAAAAATATCCCGAAAAAACGGATCTTGATCCGAAGCCCACTCATCAAACAAATAAATCGGCCTATCCTCCAAATAAGCAGTCAGCAAAGCCAACCGTTTTCGCTGTCCCTGAGACAAAGCCGTAGTTGACAAAACTCCATCTTTCACCTTAACTTTATTATCCAAATGAAACTCTTGCAGATATTCAGCCGCCTGATTGTCCAAATCGTGATTAGTCATCCCCAACAACCTTTCAAATAGATAGAAATCAGAAAAAATAGCCGAAAAATGTTGCCTGTACCACTCTCTATTTTCATTACCAATCGGCTGTCCATCTAGGAGAATCTCTCCCGATTCAGGAATATACAAACCAGTAAGTAACTTAGCAAAAGTAGACTTACCGCTGCCATTACCACCGACAATAAACACCAATTCCCCCGGATGAAACTTTAAACTTATTTCGCCCAAAACAAAATTACTATCTTCTCGATCTCCCGGATAGCTGTGAGTAGCCCCCTTCAACTCCAGCATTTTCCAATCAGCATTTTTCACTGGTTGAAGTGCAGCAGTTATCTCAGATTGACTCGCCAAAGCCAATCCCATTTTCTCAATCTTCTCCACAGAAGTATTAGCCCGAAAAATGGCCGGCAACCTCTGCAAAATATTCTGAAACGGAGACATCAAATAGGTACTTGTCAGAATATAAGCTGACAAAACAGGCGTAGAAACTGCCACAAATTTCGGGACAGCAAACAACAGCAAACCAATCAGCATAAAAAATAGCAATTGTCCGACTCCCGTCGCGACTGCTGCGGTATTCAGCGCCTGCAAATTGTAATCGCGGGAATCAGCAGCGCTTACCTGTAACTCTTCATCAAAAAAATCCTGACGGCGCAACGAATGCAGTTTAAGTTCCTTAATTCCTTCAGTAATGCTGCGAAAATGCTTGAACAATATATCTTGTTCTGCCCGCGCCAAATCAAAAAACTTCCGCATTTTATTGAGTAGCAACTGTACCGTACCAATTGTCAGCCCCAAAAAAGCAAATACAATAGCAAAAACAACCCCCGAAAGCGTGCTTAAATAAGTCAAACATCCAACCACAACGGCAATATCAACGCAGAGAAAAGGAATCAAAAATATAGTATTAGAAAGCGTTCCCACATCATCGGTGAGAGTAGCCAGCAACCGATTAGCACCCAATTCTTCCAAGTGCCGCAAAGGAGAAGACAAAATCCCTCGGCTTAAACTCAGTCGCAGATTGTAAACAGCTTCTTGAGAAAGGTAGATTAACAAAAATTGGGAAATAACTCCGGTGATGAGGGCTAAAACTGCTAATCCAGCAAAATACCAGACTAAATTCTGATTGGAATTATCGCTGATGGCGCGGTTGATGAGAGCAATTAATTGGGCGCTGCAACCACCGCTAATTAAGCCTGTGAGTATGGCGATAGAAACATTCAACCAAGAAGCTTTTAATAGTAGCCAGATTACATTCATGCGATTTTACTTTGAGTTTAATAATTGTTCGTAGTGAGGACTTCAGTCCTCTCTTATTTGAATAGGACTTGCATTCCTCACTACGAACCAAATTGATGCGGACTAAAGTCCTCACTACGAACCTAATTACTGATGCACTTCTGTTTCCTCTGTTTCAAATATAACTAGCTCATAAATATCGCTCATCAACATTTGCACTCCTATCGAAGTGAAAGAAACTGTTGCAGACTCTCCCTCATATTCCTGAAACAACCATTGATTTGATTCATTCTTAATATATTGTTGCACTAAAAATTCTTGTTGGCTGACTAATACGTACTCGCGGAATTCAGGAATCGATCGATAAAACCGAAACTTATCCTCTCGGTCAAAATCCTTGGTAGACTTAGAAAGCACTTCCACAATCAGTACCGGATTGAGTATCTCATCCTTGCGTCCTGGAGTGCAAACTAATTCTCCTTCAACTACCATCACATCCGGGTAAGTTCCCCGTCGATATCGAGGAATCCACAACCGCAAATCGCTCATAAATGGTCTTGCATTCTTTCCCCGCAAAGCAGATTTCAAGAAGGCATAAATATTACCGATTATCTGGCTGTGATTAATTGTGCCACCTGTCATCTCTACAATTTCTCCATCGCGATATTCATTTCTAAACTCGGCTGTTTCTTCTAATTGCCGGTACTCATCGGGAGTATAAAACTTTGACTTGGTTTTTACTAACATTTTTACCTCAACGGTTGCGACTGTTTTTTAATTATTGACTTCCGAACCCTTGACTTCGATAACTGTTGCTTCATTTAGCACGGGGAAATTTACCGAATTCGCAATATAACAAACATGATGTGCATTGTCGTGCAAACTGCGTGCTTTTTCCAAATCATTACCAGCTTCGATGGTTGCGTGCGGACGCAAAATTACCTCAGTAAATCGAATTT
>NZ_JAUBOJ010000333.1:0-8763 GCF_036700185.1 Microcoleus sp. BM001215392
AAGTCCTCTTAAGAGGACTGAAGAACTCATTAGTCCTCTTAAGAGGACTTTCGCTATAAGAGGGGGACTTCAGTCCCTGGCGGACTAACGGACTGGCAGATAGTCGGCTTAAGTTGACACCTATTGGCACTCCCGTTTCCCTACGGCACTCGATCGCGGGGTGTACTTCATAAACCTGGAATATGCTGTATTTTTTGGGTTCAAAACATCGGTTTGATCGTCGTTAGGACAGCTTACTGCCAGACCAACACTTTTGCTTCGTATTCCGGCAAGTCAATCATAATATTGTCATCGCCCGATTCCACATCATAATTACCAGTCCATTCGTGCCAAGTTCCATTGGCGGGGAAGTGGGGAATGCTGTAACCAGCTAGATAATTTTCCGACATATTAGCCACTACCACAACTCGCGAACCTTCATCGTTCCAGCGAGTGTAAGCAAACACTTTTGATTCGGGATCTTCGTGGAAAAAATCGATGTTTTCGGTGTAAAGTGCTTGGTTGTTTTTGCGCAGGTTAATCAAGCCTTTGTAGTATTCCCACAAACCTTTATTCATCTCATTTCCTAGCAGCGTCCAGTCAATTTTAGCTTGTTCGATTGTTTTGGCTTTATATTCGCCAAATTCTTCGCCCATCCAAATCAGCGGCACGCCAACTGCGGTCATTAACAGTACAGAACCCAACTTGACTCGCTTGAATGCTGGTTCATCCAAAATCCCGCGATCGCCCAATTCGGCAAAAATGCGATCGTGATCGTGATTGCTCAAATAATTGACTACATTTGTCGCACCCAAGAAGCCTTGCCGCTTGCAGTCGATTACGTCTTTGAGGCGTTCTAAATCAAAGGTATCGCCGCAGATATGTTCGACAATGCAGTGATAGAAACTATCGTGCCAGCAGCCGTCCATTGGCCCGTCTAGATTTGTGATGCTGGGAGTTTCGGGAATGTATTCGGCAACGGTATAAAAGGGTTTTGGGCCGGCGGCATTTTTGGCTTCTTCAACTATCCAGTGCATGAAATCGTAGTTAGCAATCTGTCGCGCGGCATCGAAACGAATGCCGTCGAGATGATATTCTTGAACCCAATAACGCACTGTATCGCCGATGAATTTGCGCGCCGGGTAAGTTCCTAAGTTTTCGTCGTAAAATTCGTAATTGAATTCTGGGCCCCAATTGTTGTCTGGATCGCGGGGGGCGTGGTGGTACCAATAATCGTGATCGATTTGGGTGAGGGGGCTGGATGATTCGGAGTGGTTGTAAATTCCGTCGATGATGACGCGAATCCCGCGCCCGTGACACTCGTCTATCAGGTTTTTGAGTTCTGCGGTGGTGCCGTAGCTGGACTCCGCAGCGAAGAAGTAGCGCGGGTTGTAGCCCCAACTGTAATCGCCTGGGTATTCTTTGAGGGGCATGAGTTCGATCGCGTTGACGCCGAGCTCGGCTAGGTAATCGAGTTTTTCGACGACGTGCTCGTATTTGCCGCGGGCCAGGGGATCGGCTTCACCGCCGGAAAAGTCGGCGACGTGCATTTCGTATATTACTAATTCTCGATCGGCCCGTAGCGGTTTGTCATCGTGCTGCCACACGTAGGTATCCACGATGCGATCGCCATCTTTGATCCGAAGCACGGCGTTTTGAGTAGGATCGTCAATATCAGTCGCGTAGGGATCTACCACATCTACCCACTGATCGGCTTCTAGAAACCAGCTTTTGGACTGCACGCGAAATTTGTATTGATAAACGCCATCCTTCAATTCAACTTCGGTGCGGAAATAACCTGCTTCGTCCTTTTTCATCGGAATTTCTTCCCAATTAGAAAAAGACCCCATCAAGGCAGCTCCTTTATTGTATGGAGCAAATAATTTGAATTTAATTTGAGCGGCCATATTGCCTCTTTTTAGCATATTTCAGTAGCAGTTGATACTTTGAATTTCGCAAATTAAAGCGAACTCAGGCATCACTCTCTGGATATAAATTCTGTAAATGCTTAACTATTCCTAAAAGTAGGAGCATCTTGCCCCAGAGGCTGCATTTTCTGAAGTGAACTGGCCCCAAATTGGCAGTGTACTCTAATTTATCTAACTTCTGCTGGCTCAACGATAAGTATTAAAAATTAGAGTCAGATATTGCATCTATCTGAAGGTATATTTTATAAAAAATTTTTTTTAAAATATCTGTACTGAGATAGATGCGGACTTATATTATAATTTTTGCAACTTAACTCTTTGGCGATAGCTGCCCATTGTGCGATCCTCTTCGTTGATGAGCCTCCGGTAGGGGCGGGCTTCGCTAACGAGATTTTCGATAATCGAAGCAGGGATTTTTGACCCCAAAATACCCTAATAAATTTGTCGCCGCGCGCGCACCAAATACCTAAATTTTTGGCAGTAAGGTGCGCGGGACGCACCCTATTTTTAACTGCTTTTTAGCTGGTGATAATGCTTCATCCAACCAAGCCCGAGCGGAGGGCGAGAACGGCTGCTTGAGTTCGGTCGTCAGCGCACAGCTTGTTCAAAATATTGCGGACGTGAGTCTTGACTGTACCGACAGTAATGTACAGCTTTTCGGCGATAGCAGCATTGCTGTAACCCTGCACGATTAGTTCCAAAACCTCTAATTCCCGCTCGGTTAAAGGGTAAGTCTCAATGATGTGACTGAACTCGGGTTCGGCTGCCTTAATTGTGACTCTTTTGCCCTCTGGCTTCGGTTCTTCCGGCGCAGCCTCCTTAGTTCTAGCTTGTTTCAGGACGATCCGCGCGATCGCCGGATCGATCCAAGAGTTACCTTCGTGAGTTACTTTTACTACATCTAATAACTGATCGAAGCTGATATCTTTCATGCAGTAAGAATCAGCTCCGGCGGCAAAAGCTGCGAGGACTTCTTCTTCGTTGTCCTGAAAAGTCAAAATCAAAATTTTGGTATCTGGATCGGATTCTGCCAACATTGATTTTTTGAACTTTTGTGTCAGTTCAATGCCGTCAAAATCGGGCAAGCCAATATCTACAATTGCCACGTCAGGTTTTGAAGATTGAAGCAGTTTCAATCCGTCTGTAGCGTTAGCTGCATCGCCGACAACTTCTATAGTGTCACGCTGTTGTAAAGCTGTGCGGATGCCGACTCTTGTCAGGTCGTGGTCTTCTATCAAAGCAACGCGAATTTTACTCATCTTTCTTCCAATAGTCCGCTAAATTTTTAAAATATCATCAAGTGACTCAGCCTAGCTGAGTCAAATTGAGAATGTGTCCTGATTTAGCCTTTGAGAGGCTGCACATCTTTTTCCAGCATACTCATGCAATCGCCAAGATTGCAAGTAAATTTTCAAGTAATTTTACCGAGAACGGCTCAAAAGTGCGATCGGGACTGGTGACGGTCTCAATGTTATAACAGTTTACATCAATTATTGCATTGTCCGCCCCTTGATAGAGGTAAAGATACTACTACCCAGATAACTTGAAAGTATAAAAACTTTTGATGCACCTTGTACGTCAAATCAATAAAGCAACCCGCACTCCTTCTTTAGTGGGTGTTCGGGAGCAGGTTCATTACTTATTTTTTATAAAACCAGTTATGACTCACTATCACAGCAATAACTCTTTTCCCTCGGACTTGGCCGAGACGGAAATATTATACAAAGCATCAGAAATAACATCCCCCCAACTACAAGTTGGCTCTTGCCAAACTCAGGACGATCGCCCGTTGCAGGTAATTCCTCATATAGTTTGGAAAGTAAATGCCAGCGGCTGGGCGACTTATTTGGGCGACTGCTGGGAGGAGTACACGGGGGTACCAGCATCCGCAGCTTTGGGTTTCGGCTATCTGGCGCGCGTCCACCCCGAAGACCGCGCTCGTCTGTTGGCTCGCTCGCGCACGGATCAGATCCCGCCACCAAGTTATGAAATAAAATTTCGTCTCTTGGCGCGGTGCGGTACTTACCGCTGGAACGTGGCGCGAGGAGCGCCCGCCAACCCAGACTCTCAAGAAGTTTTGGAGTGGGTGGGAACGTACACAGATATAGAGGCGATCGAACAAACTCAACACCAGCCCGCAGCAGAACCAGGATTTTTGCGCGGTGAATCGTCCTCGCAAGCTAAGATCGAAAGCGAAGATTTGTGCGACAAAATCAACGCAGCAGGCCATTTGCAGGCGATCGAGCGATTTACAAATCTGTTGGGCCAGCGTGCGGGAAACTTGCGCGAATTGTTGCAAGCGATCGCGGACGCGACTGTAGAGGCGATCGCCGGAGCCCAATTCTGCCTGGTGGCACTCCCAGAGAGCGATTCGAGCAACCTCAAACTCAGCGCTGTCGGGGGCGCGACCAACTTAGCACGTGCAGGTAAAACCCGGCACGTCCAAGACAAGCTGCTGCTGAAAGCGTTTGCAACGGGAGAGTCTCAACTGTGGCGATCTGAGTCGGACTCAGGAGTGCCAGTGGCGGCCTGTGCTGCGGCGATCGAGTCCGGGGAAACCGGGCGTTTGGGCGTGCTGGCGATCGGCAACGAGAAAGACAGCACCGCCATTGACAAGGGTTCTTTGCAACTGCTGGCGGTGATGGGAAGACAAGCTGCGATCGCGATTAACAGCGCGCGGGCGATCGAAAAATTAAAAAAACAGGAACAGCTTTTAGAGTTGCAAAACGAGCTGCTAATTCGCCAGCAGGAAGAACTGGAAAATCAGGGCCGGCGCATTCAACAGCAAAAATTGCAACTGCTAGAAGCAGCAAAGTTAAAATCGCAATTTTTGGCTACCATGTCCCACGAATTGCGAACTCCGATGAATGCAATTATTGGTTTTTCCCAATTGTTGCTCCGCCAGCACAAACAACTGCTCAGTACCCCACAAATAGACATGGTGGGGCGAATTTTAAATAACGGTAAAAACCTGCTAGTGCTGATCGACGATATCCTCGACCTCTCCAAAATCGAGAGCGGTCGCACAGAACTAGAAATTGCAGAATTTGATTTAGCGCATTTAGTAATGAATGCCGCCTTGGAATTTGGCAATCAAGCCAGCGACAAGAATTTGGCAATCTGCGTCGGCGTGAGCTTGCAACATCAATTTATAGTTAATGACAAGTTGCGCCTGCGCCAAGTTTTGGTAAATCTGATTTCTAATGCGGTTAAATTTACCCATCAGGGCTGCATTCGCATTGAGGTGCAGGAATTAAATGGCGATCGGCTAAGTATCGCCGTTCGAGACACAGGAATCGGCATCAGTGAAACCGATTTGCCCCACATTTTCGACAAATTCCGCCAAGCAGATCAAAGCACAACTCGCATTTATCCTGGCACCGGTTTAGGACTAGCGATTAGCGCCTACTTAGTCGAGATGATGAACGGCACAATCGAGGTCGAAAGTCAACCAAAAAAAGGTTCCACATTTCGGGTCGAAATTCCGCGAAAAGTCAAGCCTAAAAAAAACTAGCCGAAGCTTGTCAGTAGTCATTAGGAAGAAAGAAATCATTAGTCATCAGGAATAAGAAAGAATAGTTGGCGAGCGCACTTTTTCGTCACTTCTTATCATATTCCCTCCAACCACCACAAGAAGATAGGTTCGATCGTTCGGACTTTAGTCCTCATAAAAATTGAGGACTAAAGTCCGAACGATCGAACATCCTACATAATTAAGTTTTGCATTCAGGAGCAATTTAGGAAGGATTAAAACCGAAATTGGCATAGAAATCTGCGGACATTTCGGAGCTTTACTCATGCCAGCTAATTATATCGTATGCGCTCGATTAACCTCAATTAATTTCGTTCGTAGTGCGGACTGAAGTCCGCAGCTTTTTGCGGACTGAAGTCCGCACTACAAACTGCTTTTTGCGGACTGAAGTCCGCACTACAAACTGCTTTTTGTTAGAGTAATCGACCGGACAGGGTATTACACCCAATCCGGCTTGAAAGCCTGGTTTATTCTTCAGTCCGCAGCATCTTATCTTCCTTTGACGAGATACGCAGTTTCAACGGCACCGTCTTATTTCCTAAAGACTAGAAGTTTTCCCAACTTGAGCCTGAGTAGCAATGGGTTTAACATCCGTGTAGCCCATATTATTAGCTACATCGCGCAGCACCGAAATCTGCTGTTCAAACTCAAGACCTTCAATTTGACCTAACACGCCATTCACAGCCTCAGTTGCCTCATATCCTTCAGGAATATCGACAATTTTTTCCCCCATACCAACAGCCCAAGCATACCAAACCAGCAACTGATTGTTAGCAGTTAAAGCTCCGTAAGCGTGAGAATAAGGCGTGTCGTCGCGATTCACAATACCTCGCATGATATTCAGTTGTTGGTCGTGGGAAAGATTGTAAAAATCATTGAGCAGCACGGGAGCTAATTCTGGTTCCGCGGCGGCGGGAGCTGCAGGTGTAATTGACTCTCCCATTTTTTCATAAACAAAGTACAGCAGTGCCAGTTTTTCATCTGTACCCAACCCGTTGATTTTTTCAACCATGTTTTGAGTGTCGTTGGAAAGAGCGTGAGAATTAGTCGCGGCGGGTGAGTTCATAAATAAAATTCCTTAAAAAATGCTTCCAGAATATATAGATATCAACATTTGTCAGTACAAGTCACCATCCCCCAGAGGTAATGCGATTTTAGATTTTAGATTTTAAATTCTAGATTTTAGCTGACAAAATGACTTATTTTATCAGGGTTTCGAGCTTGCTGATACTTAGATTATCTTTTTACAGATGTGTAATTCGGAGCCACAGCTTTAGCATAAATCATCCTTTAGATAGAAGCATACGATACATCTGCGGATAGATGAAAAATCCCGGGAATTAAGTAAATATAAATATATTGAATTGTTAAATAAAAATAGCAAGGAGTAAGCCATGTCGGAAATAAATACAGAATTAGATAACACTCAAACATTTGACGCTGCTCAGATAGTTGAGAGCGTGGAAGCTGGAGAACAAAAGTTGCCGGCGGTTGATGTATCCGCCGACTACGAAGCTTCCAAAGAATTCAGCGTTAGCGATATCGATCGCACCAGTGCCGGCGCCGAAGCAGCCGCCGCTGCAACTGCACCTAAATTTGAGATTCCCGCCCCTCAAGAAATCCCAATGCCGGCAGATGCAAAGGGAAATCCCGATGATTTTCTGTCGATGGCTAAGGAAATTAACCCCTCAGGTGTACCGGGCAATGTTACTGACGATTTGGTGCAAAAAGCGATTGAAATGGGTACTCCCGGCAGTTAATTTAGCAATTGTTAATTGAGTTGACGATAAACAGCAATACTGTAGGGACATAAGATTGTTTATTGGTATCGAGTTAAGCCTAAAACTGTTAGTCTCTCCGGTTTGTATCCAAGTCTAGATCCCCCCTAACCCCCCTTAAGAAAGGGGGAACCAGAAGTTTTCAAAGTCAACCCCTACTCCCCTTCTTAAGGGGATTTAGGGGGATCTGGATTACGGTAGAAGCGCGATTTTTCAAGTATTCGGCTTAAGTTTATACCTATGAAAATTTAAGTGTCGCTAAAGGCTTGATTTTAAGTCGATCGCACGACAAATCTTGCCGATCGCGCGATCGCCCAAAATTTCCACTACCAAATCCACGCGATCGCCCTCAAGCATCGACTGAATAAATAACTCAGGATGCAGCGCTTTCCAGAAATATTCAACAAACCGATTAATTTCGGCCTCAGACATTCCCGACTTCCCCGCCGCCATCATTTCCCGTTCCGCCTGATTGCGCCACACTTGAGAAAGGCGGTAATCTCGGGGATACAAAACCATCAACCGATCTAATCGGTTCCACAGCGGCAAATAGTCGTGCAGCTTTGCATTCATATCGCGCGCAAACTGACAGTCGGCTTCGGTGGAAATCGGAAACGGCGCATTTGCTAAAAACTCGTTCAATCGAGCATCAACCACCGGATTCATGCCGACAAACCAACCCTCAAACAGTACGATATCCGCACCGGAAATAAGTTCTGGTTGACTTCGATCCCCCGCACCTCCCCAGGCTGATTTGTCAAAGCGGGGAATTTCTATTTTTGGACTGTCAACTGCTGCTAATTCGAGAGTTTGAAAAGCGCGCAACTTGTCTAATACTTCTATGCCCAAGTCAAGATCGTGAGTGCCGGGGGGGCCGCGCCAAATTAAACGGGGGTCTTGTTTTTGCAGTTTTTGGCGATCGGCATAAGTCTTGTAAAGATCGTCTAGAGAAAGGCTGACTGTAGAATATCCCAATTTTAAGAGAATTAGCCTCAAAACTTGGCATAAAGTCGTTTTTCCGGTTCCTTGTCCTCCTAAAATTCCTTGAATCAGAGGACGGTTTAAACTTTGTTTTTGTGTCGATAGTTGGATTGCTAGCGGCAGCCAAAGATTCCACAAAGTTTCGAGAAAAATAGTTGACTTTACCGTCCAAGTATGCAGGTCGTCAAGCAGAGAAAAGAATAAATCGGTTTTGTAGCGGACAACATCGGCCGCACTCTCAGGAGTAATGTTAAAAGCTCGCGATCGCACATCGTCGGCAAGTTCCCAAGAGGCAAGGCGATCGCAATCTGGAGCCAGGGGGCGATCGCCCGTTTGCCAGCGGCGTAAAATTTCAACAGGCGTTACAGGCGAGTCAACCATTTTAGATTTTAGATTTTAGGATTGGATAATTGGATAATTAGATGACTGGATGATATTATGGGGTGCATCTGGTTTGTGAAGAGGGCGAAGCATGACCGCATATAAGTTATTAGTTATAATTTTATATTCACTACGGTCATGCTTCGCCCCTACAAACATATTTGCCTTGCACTCATCCGCTGCA
>NZ_JAUBOJ010000334.1:0-5350 GCF_036700185.1 Microcoleus sp. BM001215392
GGATTGTGTAACGGATGTAACGGATGTAACGGATGTAACGGATGTAACGGATGTAGCGGATGGAAGTTCGGCCTTACTCGCAATGTACCGGATGTAACGAATGCAAGGAAGAAGGAATTCGTCAAGCGTCAAGTCTGAAGAAGTCCGATGGAAGAAGTCCGATGGAAGAAGAAATAAAGAAGAAGAAAGAAGGAAGAAAGAAGAAGGAAGATAAATAAACTATGCCCAATGCCCAATGCCCAATGCCCAATGCCCAATTACCCAAATAATTATGAGTGCTTTTCGTGTAGGAATTGCTGGCCCGGTTGGTTCGGGAAAAACTGCTTTGCTTGATGCTTTGTGCAAAGCGCTGCGCCAACAGTACCAGATTGCTGTGGTTACTAATGATATCTATACTCAGGAGGATGCACAGTTTTTGGTTCGGAGTCAAGCTTTGGAGAGCGATCGCATTTTGGGAGTAGAAACTGGCGGCTGTCCCCACACTGCTATCCGCGAAGATGCTTCGATCAATTTGGTAGCTATAGAAGAGTTAGAATACAAATTTACTAATTTAGATTTAGTGTTTGTCGAAAGCGGCGGCGACAATTTGGCGGCAACTTTTAGCCCGGAGTTGGTAGATTTAACAATTTACGTGATCGATGTGGCTGCCGGGGACAAAATTCCGCGCAAGGGCGGGCCGGGAATTACTAAGTCGGATTTATTGGTAATTAATAAAACAGACCTCGCACCTTATGTGGGAGCAGATTTGGGCGTGATGGAACGGGATACGAAAAAGATGCGCGGGGAGAAACCTTTTGTGTTTACTAATTTGAAGACGAAGGAAGGATTAGAATCGGTAGTTGATTTTGTTAAGTTGAATATTGGTGATAATTCTGAATTAAGCGCCATCCATTCCCAATGCTAAAATTCCCAAAATTTTACCCAAATTGGTAAGCAAAGTTTCGGTTGTCTCAACAGAAATAGCTTGTCCTTCGAGTTTTAAGAATTTCCACCTATCTCCCGTAGTGACAGCCCCATAAATTGTGGCAATCTCATTGCCTTCGCGTTCGTTGAAGATTTTAGCTGCTAGCATTTCAGCTATGCACTGTCCCAATCCAGAATTAATATTTTCCTTTTTAGCCTCTACAATAGCAATGACTGGGGCTTTTACGATCAACAGTTCTGGCGATCGACTTATTAGAAAATCACAACTCCCATTCAGCCCTCTTTCAGCATCTACAGTAAAATCAATCCCAGAGAATAAGCTCACGCGATGGTGCAAAAGTTTTCTCACTTCCATTAAAATTGGCGCGATAATTAGTTCCGAACGCGATTTTTCTGTATTACTACCGAGAGCTACAGGCAGATTTTCTTGCAAAGTTTCTGTCAGGAATCTGCTGTATTCTAGTTCTGGTGCAGGAGTAAATATTTCGACTATTTCAGAATAAGCTAAGTCAAAGGTTTTCAATACTCTGTCTAAATTAAAGTCACTGTATGCCATTTGACTTTCTCCTTGTTACAAATTCTCGTTAAGCGAAGCTATCCCGAAGGGAATCGCCTATTTAATTTAACACTCCCTACCGCACCAACAATTCTCTGACCAAATTTGCCAAACGTTCTGTACTGTCTGTCACCGCTAATTTGGAAGCAGCTTGAGACATTTTTGCCAAATATTCGGAATCTTTTAACAAATATAAGACTTTGCTTTGCAATACCTCTGCTGTGAGTGCGCTTTGACTGAATACCACGGCGGCGCCTGAGGCTGCAAATACTTCGGCGTTAAATCTTTGGTGGTCGTCGGCGGCGTGAGGAAACGGAATTAAAATAGAAGGTACTCCAGTTACTGCTAATTCTGTCAGAGCACTGGCGCCCGATCGACTAATTGCGATATTTGCTCGCTGCAACAAGCTCGCTACATTATCATAAAATGGCATTGACAGATACTGTTCGTGCTTCAAACTTTCAGCATCCGGGTCATTATTTCCGGTGAGGTGAACTACCCAAGCACCCGCCTCAAACCAAGCCGGAGCACACTCGCGCACTAATTGATTAACTGCGACAGCGCCTTGGGAGCCGCCCATGACTAAAATTACAGGTACGCTGTCAGGAATTGGTAACTTTAGAGGTTGCTGTGCGAGAAATTGCGATCGCACTGGCGTACCCGCAACCACGGTTTTCGCGCGGGGTAAATGCTTGGCTGCTGCGGCAAATCCGATCGCCACAGCACTGCAAAAAGGACTCAACCACCGCGTCACTTTCCCCGGAATTGCGTTAGATTCGTGGAGAATTACCGGCAAACCCAAAGAGCGAGCCGCCAAAATTGCCGGTGCTGCGATGTAACCGCCGGTAGTAAATACTCCCTGAAAATTTCCTGCTTTGAGCAACTTCCGCACTTGCAGGATCGAGCCTGCAAGTCCGGCGAAAATGCGCACTGTACCGAGTCCAAATCGCTGCTGAAAGCCTTCGACGGCGATCGTGTGGAGGGGGTAAAGGGATGAAACTAACTGCGTTTCCATGCGGTCTGGGACTCCCAACCATTCGATGTGACAGTCGTGCAACTCCGCAGCGGTGGCGATCGCCGGAAATAGATGTCCTCCCGTGCCGCTAGCTGCAACCAACAACCGCAGCGGGGCTTTTGTTAAGGTATTTGTTTCTTTTATAAGTTCCACAGGTCAATCGATTTTAGATTAGAGGTTTTAGATTATTATGCTTATTGTTCCGGCAGTTTCAGCCAATTTTCAATCAGCCATCTAAAATTAGATTGTGCCGTGTCCCTCCTTCCGCTGTCAGTTTTCGTTGCAGGCGAACCGTTGCCGGCGCCGCTACTCCTGACAAGTAACCAAATTATCATCTAATGCGTAATTTTTTGAATTTAGTGCCAAGTGTATCTCAGTATTTTTCCAGCCGTCGGGACGAAACAGCCGATCCTCTTCGAGGGCTGCGCCAACGCGCGATCGTTTTTGGCTTTAACGGCGGCCAGTCGATCGCTCAAATGTTGTTATGTTTAGCAGTGGTAAGTGCTGGGGTGGTGCATCCGGCTGCTGTGGGCGCGATCGGGGCGGCGGCTGCGTCGGAGCGGGCGACAATTGCCCAAACCCCAGCCAATGTGCCCGCAGAGTTCGCGAAACTGCTAACAGAAATGGACGCAGCAGCCAACCGACGCGATGTCAAAGCAGTCATGGAATTTTACAGTCAGAATTTCGCTCATTCTGACGGCTTAAACAGCACGATCATGACAAAAGCCCTCACGCAACTGTGGGAGAGATATCCGAGTTTGAATTACCGCACCGAACTCAAGTCTTGGAAAACAGAAGGTAGCACGATTGTCGCTGAAACCGTAACTACAATTACCGGTACTCAGAAAAAGGATGGGGTAGACTTAAATTTCAAATCTACCATCCGTTCTCAGCAGCGCTGGGAAAGTAAAAAAATAGTTAAGCAAGAGATTTTAGCAGAACAAACTCAGCTTAGTTATGGCAAAAATCCGCCCGTGATTCAAGTGAATTTACCGGAGCAAGTGAAGGTGGGCCAAGAATATCATTTTGATGCCATTGTGCGAGAGCCGATCGGCAATGACATTTTAATAGGAAGTGTTTTGGAGGAACCCATTACAGAAAAAACTTTTTTTAATCCCTCAGCAGTGGAACTGGAATTGCTGAATTCCGGGGGGATTTTTAAAGTAGGTAAAGCTCCTGCTACCCCTGACAATCGCTGGGTTTCAGCAGTGTTGATGCGGCAAGGCGGTATCACGACAGTCTCTGTGCGCTTGCGAGTTGTCCAGTAAAAAAATAGGTGTTATGGGTTATGGTATTTGAAATTTTCCATTTTTCGATTTGAAATTATGGAATAACTTACGAATTTGAATTGAGGGTTGGGAGCGCGGATTAACAGTTGCATTTATTAGCTGAACTAATATGATTTGGGTAATTTAAGTAGTGCGGGAGCGAGAAAAATTTAAATAAAAATGACACGAACCCGTAAACTCGCAACTACTTAAATTAAGATGATTCATTCAGTTGACAGTTGACAGTTGACTGCGGAGGGCGGCCTCTACGTGGAAGCAAGAGGATTGGAATAATGAATCGTCTTTTTTTAATTTTTCCCTAAAAGGGTGGAGGCTTTAAACCAATTATTTATGGTGAGGTTTTGCCAAAGTCTTAGGGAGAAATTTTTTACTCAGCGTATAAGGCATAGCTGACAATAAAAAATGATTTGTGTGGGATGGACTCGATATCTGTGCTAGATATTTTTTCCAGAGGTAGATGGAATTAACTTGATTTTATACCACCAACTCAAAGTTAACTTTTTTCGTCGCTCCTCGGACTAAAGATCCTTTAAATCATCAGCCAGTAAATCGGCTACCAAATTATTTGTTCTTAAAAATGAACCCATCGAGCGCAGCAATATAACTGCACAAAGGAGCCAAACCCGGCTCCTGGCTATGCCAAAATCTCAAAGCGCTCGACGATCGCGCAGCAGTCGAAGTCTAAAATCTAAAATCTAAAATCCTATGATTTCTATCGAAAATCAAATTGTGTTGGTTACGGGCGCCAGTAGCGGGATCGGAGCAGCCTGCGCCAAAATCTTCGCCAAAGGTGGAGCCAAACTAATTTTAGCAGCCCGCCGCGTGTCGAAGCTCGATCGCCTTGCCAACGAACTTGCAGACACAAAATTGATTGCGTCGGCGAGCGATATTCATTTGGTAGAATTAGACGTGCGCGATCGCCCCGCAGTCGAATCGGCGATAACTGGGCTTCCGGAAACTTGGCAAAACATCGATATTCTGATTAACAATGCGGGATTGAGCCGCGGTTTAGACAAACTCCACGAAGGTAACTTTCAAGATTGGGAAGAAATGATCGATACCAATGTCAAAGGCTTGCTGTATGTGACTCGGGCGATCGTACCGGCAATGGTGAGCCGAGGCCGCGGACACGTCGTCAATATCGGCTCAATAGCAGGCCGCCAAGCTTATCCCAAAGGTAGTGTTTATTGCGCTTCCAAAGCAGCCGTGAGGGCGATTTCTGATGGGTTGAAACAAGACCTTTTGGGTACGCCTGTGCGGGTGACGGAAATAGAACCGGGTTTGGTGGAAACAGAATTTAGTAATGTCCGGTTTCACGGCGATGCAGAAAAAGCTCAAAATGTCTATAGAGGATTGACACCGTTGACTGCTGATGATGTGGCGGATGTTGTGTATTTCTGCGCGACGCGATCGCCCCACGTGAATATTAGCGAAGTTTTGCTAGTTCCGACAGACCAAGCTACTGCAACTCTCGTTCACAGAAACGAGTTTTGAGTTTTTAGCGGTAAGTTTCCGGATTGCGAAGAAATTTTGAGGAAGCTTAATTGGTAGATGCACCCTGATTAA
>NZ_JAUBOJ010000334.1:5450-8715 GCF_036700185.1 Microcoleus sp. BM001215392
TTAGTAGATGCACCCTGATTAATTAACTCCCGACCAATTTTTGGCCGGGTTTTTTATTGGGCGCGATCCTCTGCGAGGGATTCGCCAACGAACTTTCATGTCAAATCCATTAGTATGCGAACTATTTATCCCTCCCTGATTTCCCTCTGCGCCCTCTGCGCCCTCTGCGGTAAAAAATCCAAACTGTCCTGAAACAAGCGCGCAGCTACGGGAGACTAAATTAGTAGATGCACCCTGATTAATTAACTCCCGACCAATTTTGGCCGGGTTTTTTTTTGGGCGATCGAACTTTTAACACAAATTCTCTAAACTGTCCTGAAAGAGGCGGTGTGGAGGCGGAGATTCAATTAGTAGATGCACCCTGATGAATAAACCCCAGCCAATTATGGCCGGGGTTTTTTTTTTGATCGGAAGCTGGAGCGAGTCTTTCGACCTACAACAGATCGAAAGACTCCACCTCAAGTACCGGCCCGATCATCGCAAAAGTCATCACATCCTTGCGGATTTCACCTTTGACGCTGACTTTCAGACCAGCTTTTTTCAACTCAGAAGGAGCATCCTTAAGTTCGTAGGTTTCCCCATCTTCGCCGACTAAAGCCCAAGTGCCCGGGCCTAATCCTTTGCGTTCAATTTCGCCTTTGACTGTAATACTCATGCTGACTGCGCCTCTGTTTTAATTGCTAAACGTGCCAATCCAAAACACAACAAAGCATTGACAATCAAGAATGTTTGTGCTACTAAACCTGTTCCCAATCCCCAAACTGAGGGATAGAGCACAGCATTCACTGCTAAACAGCTAGCAAAGCCGATCGAAGTGGCGATCGCAATCCACTTCCACTCTCTGTGTCCTAGCAGCAAAACAATCAAAATGCCGGGAATCAAAACGCTAGCAAATAAGGGATTGAGCATACTGCTGCCGTTAATTGCGCCGCCGAGTTCGGGAATAGAACTGCCCATGATTCTCATCGGCCACTGTGGCAAGTCAAAGACAAACAAGTTGCGCAGGAAACAGAACCCCGAACTTCCAGCAATCAAGCCGCCGGAAAAGCCCCAAGTCCACTGGAAGGGGAAATAATTCCGCAAAATGAAAGCCAGCAGGTAAGAACCGAGCACCATAGCAATTTTCGGTAACAGGGCGACTGCACCGCCGTCAATCCAGAAGCGGGGGCTGAGATAGCCGTTGTCGCGCAGCCAGCGGAAGAAGTCGCGGAAGTTGACTTGTCCGCGCTGGGCTAGCTGAACTGCTGCGCCTGCGTCTAGATGTCCCGAACCAAAATGGTTTAAGGGGTCTTCTGTGACATTTCGCGAGGACTGCAAGAGTATGCTGCGAATTTGGTCTGGTTCTGCGATCCCGGAGGCTTTGATTAGGGCTGCTACGCCCGCGACGTGGGGAGAAGCCATGCTGGTGCCTTGGTAGCCTTCAAAGACTTCGGTTCCTGTTTCTGGGTCGATCGTACTTTGCAGAATTTTGCCCAGTTCGGAACCGCCGGGGGCAGAAATGTCAACCCCTGCTCCGAAATTGGAATAATCGGCTTTTTCTTCGTTGGGGCCGAGGGCGGAAACGCCGATGACGTGGGGATAGCGGGCGGGATAGGAAGCGGAACTTTCGCCGGAGTTGCCTGCGGCTGCGATAATCACTACACCTTTAGAGTGTGCGTAGTCGATCGCCTCTGCCATTAACTGACTTTCGCCACCGCCGCCTAAACTCATGTTGATGACATCTGCGCCGTTGTCTGCTGCAAATTTAATTGCTTCGGCAATGTCGGAAACTGTACCGCCACCACTGCCACTTAATACTTTGAGCGGCATTAAAGCTGCTTCGTAAGCGATACCAGCGACGCCGTAGTTGTTGTTAGTTGATTGGGCGACTGTACCTGCGACGTGAGTACCGTGGCCGTTGTCATCGTAGGCTTCGGCGCGATCGTTTACAAAGTCGTAGCCCGGTACAAATTTGGTTTCTTTTAAGTCGGCAACGGGGGTAATGCCGGTGTCAATTATCGCTACTGTTGTACCGCTGCCTTTGGTTTCGTTCCAGGCAGATTCTACGTTGATGCTGCGCAGATTCCACTGCTTGGTATACATGGGGTCGTTGGGAATCTCGAAAGCGCTGTATACGTAGTTCGGTTCAATGTATTCGGTATCTTTAGCCAAATTTGATTTTTTCAGGGCCGAAAGCAAAGTGCGAGATCCCTTGACAACATAGACATTATCGGATGCTGAGAATTCGCTGTTGAGTTGCGGTGCGATTTGGTACTGTTGGGCGATCGCATTTACTTCTTTGGCAATCTGGGCAGCACCGATATCTTCGCGGAAATCCAGCACTATCGAGTCGTAAGTGCCTTGAGTAGCCAGTCCTGGGAAATTTGAAATTGCCCAGCCGAGCCCGATTAAAAATAAGCACAGAAGGAAAAACTTTTTCATGGCCGATCGTCCGTTTAGGGAAGGCTTGTTCACCACATTAACCCAATTTTCAGTGCGATCGCCAGTTTTACCGGCGGCGGCTGCTGGATGAGTCGCGCACAGGCGTTAGGTATTTCTAGGCAGTGGTTGTCGATCGAGGGAAAATTGCTGGAGTTTCTACTTTAAATTCCGGAGCAAGTTTTAGAAGTTCAATCAATTGTATCATGAGAGGAGATGGCAAACAAAACCGGGAGTATTTTCAAGAAGGATATTGCATGGAAAGAGGTTTAATGTGGCTGCCGCTGCTGGCACTTTTTATTGCTCTGGCTTGGGCTGGATGGAACGAGTATCAAAAGTTAGAAGCGTATCGCGTCTGGGCAGAACAATTCGCCAAGGCAAAGTACGATATTTATGCTGTACTCGGTCAGCAAGAAGACTGTTTGACTTGGGGGAAACCTACTCGCAGCGGGCCTGTGAATTTGCAAACTTTTTCTTTAAAAAATGTGCAGTCGCTGCGGCTCTTAGTTAACGGTGCCGTGGTAGATTTAGAATCGCCGCCGAATTCGGGAAATGCGATCGCCCTAGAATTTTTGTTAAAAGACGCTGCGGCGGTGCAGGTTCCTTTTACAGAAGTTCCTCTGGCAACTAAATGGGCAAAGTATTTGCAACAGGAATTGCAGAGATTTCTCTAAGATTATCCAATCAGCGCAATTGCTGAATCAGATGAGTTTCCGTATTAAATTGGTTTGTAGTGAGGACTTCAGTCCGCATAAAATCCGAGGACTCAAGTCCTCACTACAAACGTGATAAGGGTGCATCTGGTTTTTGAGGCCTGAAGAAGCATGACCGCATATAAGTTATTAGT
>NZ_JAUBOJ010000335.1:0-8705 GCF_036700185.1 Microcoleus sp. BM001215392
ATCAACTGTCAACTGTCAACTGCTTTCGGAGTCAACTGTCAACTGTCAACTGCTACAGCGGTTCCCGCTGTTATGAGGTACGATCAATAATAATTATCATTATGTAATCAAAGCTAATGAAAGCATATTCACTCGATCTTAGAGAAAAAATAGTGACAGCATATTTAGTAGGCAAAATGTCAATCAGGAAAGTAGCAACCCAATTTGGTGTCACTAAAAGTCTAGTTCAAAAACTGGTTAAGCAACAACAAACTGAGGGAAATTTACAACCCAAACAAAGAGGAAAACCGCAATTCAGCCATCTGACTTCTTCAGATGTAGAAGTCAGAGCACTGGTAGCAGAGCATCCCGATGCCACATTGGTTGAGTTCTGTGAATTATTTGCAGAAAAGACTGGAAATTGGGTGAGTCGGGCAGCAATGTGTCGCTGCTTACAAAAATTAGAGCTAAATCGCAAAAAAAAAACATGGTATAGTAGCCAAGCTAGGACAGAAAGAGTCCAAAATTTGAGAGTAGAGTATTGGGAGAAAATCAAGGATATCGAGCCAGAAAACCTAGTATTTTTGGATGAAACAGGTATTCTACTGGGTTTAGCCAGAACTCATTCTCGCTCTATGCCTGGAACAAGAGTTACTGATATCAAACCATTTTATCGAGGGGCAAAGGTCACTGCTATTGGCGCAATTACTATTAATAAAGTGCTAGCATTAATGACAATGAATGATTCAATGGACGGAGCAGCATTTGCCGTATTTATTGAGAAATTTTTATGTCCTGAATTATGGAAAGGAGCAGTAGTAGTTATGGATAATTTACCCGCCCATAAATTAGCATCAATTGTGCCAATGATTGAATCTGTAGGTGCGAGTGTAATTTGCTTATCTCCGTATTCTCCAGATTTTAACCCCATTGAACTTTGGTGGTCACAACTCAAATCTTTTTTACGAAGTTTCGCTCCAACTACCACATCAATGATTGATAAAATTATTGCAGTTGCCCTCAAGTTAATGAACCCTAAACATTTAAGAAATTGGTTTGCTAATTGCTGCTACTGTACCTCATAACAGCGGGAACCGCTGTATGACTGAAAAAACAACCCGATTTCTTGGAGAAACCGGGTTGCTCAATACCCTAAAAGTTTTAAGTTTGATCAAGTTTTGATTGTTAACTCAAAACTCTCACAACTTAAAACTCTTGAGATTTGGCTGCTGTTTTTTCCCGATCGATCTTTAAGATCAATACACCCAAAGGCGGCAAACACAAGTCGATCGAATAAGCACTGTTGTGGAACCACCACTCATCAGTCCACTTACCACCCAAATTCCCCATATTGCTGCCGCCGTACTCCCGTGCGTCGCTGTTAAACAACTCCGTATAGAAACCCGGTTCCGGCACTCCTACGCGATAGTGAGAGTGTGGCTGCGGCGTAAAATTGCATACAGTAATCACAAACTGATCGCCATCCTTCTCGCGGCGCACAAAGGCCACCACGCTGTGCCGATTGTCGCTGCAATCAATCCACTCAAACCCATCCTCAGCAAAATCTTGACTGTAAAGTGCCGTTTCGCTGCGATACAAATGGTTCAAATCCTTGAAAAACAGCTTCAACTTTTGGTGCGGCTCAAATTGCAGCAAATCCCACTGCAAATCTCCCCAAACGTTCCATTCTTGCCACTGGCCGAACTCCATCCCCATAAACATCGTTTTCTTGCCGGGATGAGCAAACATAAATGTAAACAAACACCGGACGTTTGCAAACTTTTGCCATTCATCTCCTGGCATTTTCCCGATGATGTGAGCTTTGCCGTGGACTACCTCATCGTGGGACAACGCCAGCATAAAATTCTCGCTGTGGTTGTACCACATACTGAAAGTGATGTTGTTCTGGTGGAACTGGCGGAACCACGGGTCCATGTGGTAGTAGTCGAGCATATCGTGCATCCAACCCATGTTCCATTTCAGGTTGAAGCCCAAACCCCCAACATAAGTCGGCCAAGATACCATCGGCCAAGAGGTAGATTCTTCGGCGATCGACAGCGATCCTGGAAAATAGCTAAAAATGACGTGATTTGCCTGGCGCAGAAAATCTGCCGCCTCGATATTTTCGCGTCCACCGTACTGGTTTGTCAGCCATTCTCCGGGTTCGCGGCAGTAATCTAAGTACAACATCGAGGCTACTGCGTCTACGCGAATCCCGTCGATGTGATACTTGTCAAACCAGAACAGGGCATTTGAAACTAGGAAATTCCGCACTTCGTTGCGGCCGTAGTTAAATACTAGGGTTCCCCACTCTTTGTGTTCGCCCTTGCGGGGATCGGCGTGTTCGTACAAGTGAGTTCCGTCAAAGAAGGCTAAGCCGTGGCCGTCTTTGGGGAAATGTCCCGGTACCCAGTCTACCAGTACGCCAATGCCGCTGGCGTGGCATTGGTCAACAAAATACATGAAATCTTCGGGTGTGCCGTAGCGGGATGTTGGGGCGAAATAGCCTGTTACTTGATAGCCCCAAGAACCGTCGAAGGGATGTTCGGAGATCGGCAACATTTCGATGTGGGTGAATCCTAAGTCTTTGACGTACGGAATCAGCCTCGTGGCTAATTCGCGGTAAGTCAGAAACCGCGCGCCCGGCTTCAGTTCCGAAACCTGCACTGCTGGTTCTATTTCACCATTTGGCCCGATCGCGGGTTCGTCGGTACTGGCGTGCAGCCAAGAACCGATGTGGCATTCGTAAACCGAAACTGGCTGCGTCAGTTGGTCTGTGTGCCGCCGCTGTTCGATCCAAGCGCTATCGTGCCAAGTGTAGGTATCTAAGTCGGTGACAATTGAGGCTGTTTTCGGTCGAACTTCTTGCTGGAAACCGTAGGGGTCTGATTTTTCATAGGGATGTCCGTCTTGGTTTTTCACTTCGTATTTGTAGTGAGTTCCGTAGGATAGTCCCGGAATGAATAATTCCCAGATGCCGTTTTGGGATTTCCGCATTTGATGTTTGCGGCCGTCCCACAGGTTGAAATCGCCTAATACTGATACGTTGCGGGCATTCGGAGCCCAAACTGCAAAATATACTCCTGTAATGCCGTCTACTTCGGTGAAGTGGGCTCCTAGTTTTTCGTAAATCCGGTGGTGGTTGCCTTCTGAGAATAGGTGAAGGTCAAATTCTGTGAGTTTTGGCGATCGAAAGGCGTAGGGATCGTAGATAAAGCGTTCGTGTTCCCCTTCTTTGACCCGCAGTTGATAGTTTGCTAGTTCTGGGGTGTCGATCGTACATTCAAAAAAGTGAGGGTGATGCTCTGATTTCATCGAATATTCGGCTCTAGCCTCCGGCAAAACTACCGATACCGCATCCGCATTTGGCAGATAAGCTCGGACGGCCCAGACTTTTTTGCCATTTTCTTCGATCGCGTGGGGGCCTAGGACTTCAAATGGATCGTGGTGCTGATTCCACACAATCCGGTCAATCTGTTCAAAGGGGACGGTCGCCGGCATAAAACTACTTACCTCAATCTTTTGACTAAATGGCTTTCAAAACCTAGAGCTGCGGTGCACTTTACATTTGGATACGTGAGCCGCTCATCCTACTGCGCCAGCTTGGTCGCCAGAGCGCGCGAGGAAGGCCGAGCGGGCTACCAAGCTGTGATTTTACTGCTCAGACCTAACATCTAAGTATAGAAATATTAAAACAAATTGAAAAATTTATATTTTTTCCCTAATCTTCTTGATTTTTTTTGACTTTTGTGGTAGCTATTTTTTTTAAGATTTTATGGTTTGCCAACCTAAAAACTTCCATGAGAGTGAGTTTTACCCAAAACTGAATCAGGAGCGATCGCGCTGAATGTTCAGGCAGGGGCGATCGGCGAGTGGGGGGCGGTTTCCAATCCCGGAGGCAGGGTTTCCCCGCAGAGTGAGTGAATTTGGGCAATCCGCTCAAACAACCAAGGATACTCAAGGCGGTATTGAGGAATCAAAGCTAAAGGACTCAGCAGGGCCGCAGCAGTAATATCTGCCACAGTCAAGGAATCGCCTACCAAAAAATCACCTTGGCCCCAGCGACGGTGGCGCAACCAATTTAAAGCAGCTTTCAGGCGCAACTGAGCGAGTTTGGCCGATGCTGGGTTAATGCCGAACTGGCGGCGGGCTAGCTGAATCACTAATTGACTCAAGACAGAGGGGTCGATTTGCTTGCCCGCACCAGCGCGAAACTCGTAGTAAACAAATCGAGTGGCGATGCCGATGCTTTCATCGAGCCAGTCTTCGATCGTCCAAGCCTCAGCTTGCAAACTCTCATCTGCAGGCAACAGTGACGGCTCCCGAAAGCGAGATTCGATCGACTGCAAGATTTGCGTCGAGTCAGCGATCGCCTCCGGTTCACCGTCGAGTTGAGGCAGCAGCACGGGCACTGTTCTCAAACCCCCCGTCAGAGGCTTGAGTTTCAAAACGTGCAAGCCGGGAGTCAAATTTTTAACTTGAAAGGGGATGCCCTTATAACCAAGCGCTAAGCGGACTTTTCGGCAGTAAGGGGACGTACTGAACTGTAGTAAAAGCATCTGACAATAAATAACACCCAACTTGAGGCCTAGACTGATGAGATTGAAAAATGCGAAGAGCGAACCATTTTTCACCCGCAGGCTAGGCCCGTTGGGGTTTTACTCCGCGATCCCCTAGTTAGGGCTTTTTAGGAGAGGGAGAAGTAGTGGCTGCTGGAGACTTTTCAGCCCCAGGAGACTTCTCAGCTCCAGGAGTAGCCTTTGGAGTTTCCTTTGGTGCTGGAGCAGAAACAGGAGGAGGAGTAGTAGTGCTGCCACCAGGAGTGGGGCTAGCGCCGCCGCCACTGCCTCCCTCACCGCCGCAAGCGCCCAGGGCTGCTGCAATGCCCATTACCAAAGTCAAACGAATTAATCCCTTGTTCATAAACACTCCTTAACATTCAAAACCCATCGCAAGGAAGGGAATAGTGTACTTGAGAAACAATGCTGGCACGAATAGATCGACGATTCGCTCGTTGATTACAATACTGCATTTATTAATAAATTTCACATTGATTCTGGCGAACCGGCAAAAAATTCATTTTTTTTGGCAAATCCTGAAGTAAAAGTGACCAGTGGTAGGATGGGTTGGTTGGTTTGTGAGGTATCTTTAGGTAGGATAACCGATCGACCACAGATTGTCCTAAATTGGCGGCGATCGCCCGCAAGAAACAAGTCTTAAGCTCAATCAAACGGCTATCTGCCCCCACTTTACGTATTAGTGAACTCTATGACCGCTGCTATCAGATCCCCGGATTCTCGCCGCAGGCCCGCTGCCCGCAAGCCCGCGATCGCGCCTGCCAACAGCAAAGTTACTTCAATTGCCCGAGCTAGGCGAGCCAAGACGGGGCCGCAATTGCCGAACTACTTGGCCGCCGACGAACAGCCAGGGCCTCAGGCTCGCCCCGGATCGTCGGTGCTGAAAGTTCTGCCGGATCGTCAGTGGCAGCCAGTATGGCTGCGATCGCTCCTGCAAGTGCAGCGAGCATCTTCAGCCTTAGCGCTTCTGCTGTTGGGCGGTTCTTTGAGTCTCTACGGCTTGACTGTTTACAGCGAGCAGCGCTGGAGTCAGGAGTATCAAAAGCTGGAAACTCTGCGCCTGCGGGAGCAGCAGTTGAGTGCCGCCAGCGAAGTCTTGAAACACCAACTTGCTAAAGAAGCCCAAAATCCAGAGACCGGTTTGACTCCGCAGAATCCTGCGGACACGATTTTTTTACCGCCGGCACAGGAGCAGCGCTCGCCCCAGGCGGCACAAAACTCTGAACCCGCTCTCAAAAAGACCGCTGGTGTGGAAACACCGCTGGGCTATTGAGGCAATTGCCAGGCGAGGCGAGGCTTTTCTGGGGCAGAATGTCCCAGACTCCCAGATTTTAAGGGTGTAACTTGCCATTCAATTTCAGAGGCTTTCTGTTGCTTCGTATTTGACTTTTGTGCAAGTCCCGATCGATTTCGGTCTCCATCGCCGAGATTAAAAGTTAAAAATAAGTAACTTGCTGTTGAATTTTTAATTTTTAATTTTTAATTTTATGAGCTACGACCCCCGTTTTGACCGCTACAGATCGCCCAACTTCAAACGCCCAAAACAACAGTCGGGTTTCGGCAGTTGGTGGGGAAAAAAAACCAAACCCAAAGTTTCCGGCGCCAAGGGCGCGAGGCCACAACAGGCGGCGCAGCCTTGGCCCGGGCGGCCGCTTGTGCGCTCAAAACCCAGCAAGTTCCGCTTGTGGGCTGTGTGGGCCGTGTTGGTGCTGGGGGGGATAGGGCTGGCGGTGAATTTGTTTTATTTACAGGTGACGCGAGCTCCGGCACTGCGCAAACAAGCCGAACAACAGCAAACTCTCAAAACAAAGCCGTTTGTCCCCAGACGCCCGATTGTTGACCGCACGGGGAATGTTTTGGCGATCGACAGACAGGTATACACTCTCTACGCTCACCCGAAGCTCTTCAAACAGTCGAAGGCCGAAATTGCCGCCTCATTGGCTCCGATGCTGCCGATCGAACGGAGTCCGGGGAATACGCCTGAAACAGAACTGCTGCGCCGGTTTAATCTCGCCGAAAGCGGTATTACAATTGCAGATTCCCTGGCCCAAGAAGTTGCCGATCGCATCAACCGGATGCAAATTAAGAATTCTCCGGTAGAAGGATTGGAGTTGCTGCGCCAGCAGCAGCGTTTTTACCCGCAGCAGGAGTTGGCGGCGGATATCCTCGGTTATGTGGATGGGGAACGCAAGGGACAAGCAGGCGTGGAATACAGCCAGCAGAATTTGCTGGAACGATCGATGCCGTCAATTCAATTTAGCAGGTCGAGCGATGGAAATTGGGTTCCCGATCGGCTGACGGCAGGATTTGTGCAGCTTGATGATTTGAAGTTGCAACTGACCATCGACAGCCGCTTGCAGCGGGCGGCCCGGGTAGCTCTCAAGGAAAAAATGCAGAAACACGAGGCAAAGCGGGGCACGGTGATCGTGATGGATGCCAACAACGGAGAGTTGCTGTCAGTCGTAGCCGAACCTTCTTATGACCCGAATCAATATTTTAATTTCGATTTATCGCGCTATAAAAATTGGGCTGTGACAGATGTTTACGAGCCTGGTTCGACTTTTAAAGCGATTAATGTGGCGATCGCCCTAGAAGCAGGTACGGTCAAACCTAACACCGTGTTTAACGACGAAGGTCGGATTTACATGGATGTCTGGACGATCCAAAATTCCGATTACCAATCAGCCGGAGCGCGCGGGCCTTCGACAGTGACCGAGATTTTGAAACATTCTAGCAATGTGGGCATGGTGCACGTAATGAAAACCATGAAATCTTCTCTTTACTATCAAGCTTTACAAAAACTCGGACTGGGACAAACTGCGGGAACAGATTTGCCTTTTGAAGTAAGCAGTCAGCTTAAAAATCGAGACCAATTTATCAATTCTCCCGTGGAATCTGCTACTACTGCTTTTGGTCAAGGTTTTTCAATTACTCCCATGCAGTTGGTACAGCTTAACGGGGCTTTAGCCAACGGCGGCAAGTTAGTAACTCCTCACGTTGTGCGGGGACTTTTCGATCGCGAAGGTCAAGCTTTTTGGAAGCTTCCGAGGGCTGTTCCCAAGCAAGTTTTTTCCCCGGAAACTACAAAAAAAGTGATTGAGATGATGGAAGGTGTGGTGGATGGCGGTACGGGGAAAGCTGCACAGATTCCTGGGTATCGGATTGCTGGGAAAACGGGCACAGCTCAAAAAGCTAATGCTGGTGGGGGTTATTCTAATAAAGCAATTATTACTAGCTTTGTGGGGATTATGCCTGCGGATGCTCCTCGCTATGTGGTGCTGGCGGTGATTGACGAGCCTAAGGGCGGCACGGGTGGAACGGTGGCGGCGCCGATTGTGGAGTCGGTGATGGAGGCGCTAATTTCGATCGAGAAGATTGGGCCGAGCAAAAAGTAGGAAGCGCGGATGAGATTATAGGATGGTAGAGATTTGAGCGAGATCCCTTTTGATTGGATCGCGGGATCTCGCTCTTTTGAATCTGAGAGAGAAGTGCGATCGCTTACTTATGAACTGAGCGCTAATGGTTGTTTAGCTAATTTGTCGATCGCGATCGATCGACAAACAGCTTCAATTTTGTTGTTTCCCCCAATCTCAAATAACAAATGCAGCCACTCATGGGGAGAAAAAGATAGATTTTCTAACCAAGGAGAGGGAGAAATTTGCCCCCAACCGACGATAGTGCCGAGGTTCGCAGGCTTTCGATCTAACTCATCAGGATTTGGGTTGAGTTGTACATCCAGTCGAATGCAGGTTTTGAGGATAATGTTTAAAAATTGGTCATTGGTAGCAACTTCAGAAGTAGAATTAGTTGAATTGAGCTGCCAATAGTAGTTGAGATTGAGGACATAATCATAGGGAAATTCCCACCCCATAGACAGCACTTCTGATTCGGTAAAATCGTATTGTTGCCAAATTTCTTCAAAATTCATAGTTTGACGAATAAAGGGTATTAAGGGAGCAAAATAAAGTGGGTATCTGCACGACTTCCGGGTTTTTCTGATGCGTTTAGCGGTTGTTCTGCGGGTGCACCTCCTCCCGCGCCACTGTAAACGCGAGCATAGGATGAACCATCAGGTTGAGTCATAATTCTGACACTAGACAAGAGTGCAAAAATCCTAGAAGGGCGTAGCATTTGGACATAAAATCTTAG
>NZ_JAUBOJ010000336.1:0-3978 GCF_036700185.1 Microcoleus sp. BM001215392
ACCGGAACCGATTGTAGAAATTGTAGAGTCGATCGAGCATTCGGATTCAGCACCGCAACCAGAAGCAGCGGAAACGCCAGAGATAATCAGCGATTTAGAACCTGAACTACAATCAGTTGCAGATTTTCTGGAAGAAGTTGCTCACATCCCAGAGTTGAGGGAAGATTCTCCACCTCAACGGATTATAGATGCGCCCTCGGCGATCGAATCTCGCAACTCGGAACCTGTTACAGTCGAAAATCTGTCAGTTGCTCAAACCCCAGAGTTGAGGGAAGATTCTCCACCTCAACGGATTATAGATGCGCCCTCGGCGATCGAATCTCGCAACTCGGAACCTGTTACAGTCGAAAATCTGTCAGTTGCTCAAACCCCAGAGTTGAGGGAAGATTCTCCACCTCAACGGATTGTAGGTGCGCCCTCGGCGATCGAAGATTCTCAACCCAAATCGCAACCAGGACTAAAAAGCGTAGAGTCGATCGAAGATTCTCCACCCAAAACGCAACGTACAGCCAAAAATCGGCAACTCAAGAAAAAGCCACAACCTACCAGCGATTCTCAGCCTGAACAGCCACCTGTTAACCGAAAGCGACAAATACCAATAGAAGTACAACAACAGGAAAGCGACGACAGGCAAACACAACAACCAGGCGACTCAGAATCAACCAATTAGCAATGACCAATCACCCATTCCCAACTTCTAAATCTTAGTCATGATTAGTAATATAGTCGCAATTTACCGCAAAGAACTGCAAAGCTACTTTGCATCGCCATTAGCATATGCCATCGCCACCGTCTTTTGGTTGATTACGGGATTTTTTTTAATCGCAATTCTCCTCGGCGACGGTGGGTTAATTGCACAAATACGTCAGCGAGATCAAGCGGGAATTACCGAGCCTCCCATTGATGTAGCCTACGAATTTTTGCAACTCTTTCTGCGCCTGATGGGTTCTCTTTCACTGTTCGTATTGCCTGTACTCTCAATGGGACTGTACGCAGAAGAACGGAAGCGGGGAACCTTAGAACTTCTAGCTACATCTCCCTTAACAAACTGGGCAGTTGCTACCGGCAAACTCCTGGGTGTTTTAACATTTTATACCACAATGTTACTACCCTTGCTATTGTGCGAGGCGATCGCCCTGAGTAGCTCAACCCCACCCGTACCCCCCACCGTCCTCATGCTAGGACACGGCGGTCTCATCCTCCTAGCAGCAGCAGTATTGTCCCTCGGAATGTTTATTTCCTCGCTGACAGAAAGCACAATCTTATCAGCAATCCTCACCTTCGCTCTAGTATTATTTCTGTGGGCAATAGATGTCGTCGCCCTCACTATCGGCGGGCCCTTCGGCTCAGCCTTAGGACAACTTTCGCTACTAACACATTACACCAATCTTGTCAAGGGAGTTTTTGATACCAGCAGCTTGGTTATGTTTTTCAGTTACATCATTTTAGGAGTATTTCTCACAGCCCAATCCATCGACGCCTTGCGATATCAGCGTTCTTAAGCAGCCAAGGACTCCGACTTCAAATAGGGACAGGGGGAGGATTACCAACTCCCTATTACCAATTTCAATACCGATTACCAATTCATGCAAATCATTCTCTAAAGCAACTCAAACAATGAGATTTATCAATCCTAAAAACGACTTTGCTTTCAAAAAAATCTTTTGTTCCAACGACAGCAAAGACATCCTGATTAATTTTTTAAACGCTATCCTTTATCAAGCACAGCCAATAATCGAAGACTTAGAAATAATCGACTCCCAACCGACCAATCAAACTTTGGTAGTCCCAGAAACACGCCTAGATGTCAAAGCCACAATCAACGGCGGTAGAATCGCCCTCGTGGAAATCCAACTGCTCAACGTGCCTTCTTTCGAGAAAAGAGTTTTGTACAACGCTGCCAAAACCTATAGTATGCAGTTAACTAGGGAAGAACGCTCTGAGAAATTAAAAACAGTAATTTCGTTAAAGATTGCAGATTTTGAAATGTTCGAGAATCAATCGGAATGTCTGACCCGGTTTGTTTTCAAAGAAAAAGATCCACAACTTGACTGTCTTGATACTGAAATAGAATTAGTCTTTGTCGAACTCCCCAAATTCAAAAAAGAATTAGCAGCATTAGAAACAACCGCAGAGCGATGGATTTACTTTCTCAAAAATCCTAGCACTCTGAGCACAGAACCAGAAATACTCAGGAGATTTCCGGAAATTGAAAAAGCTTTGAGAATGGCTAGGGAAGAAAACTTTAGTCAAGAAGAATTAAAACAATTGGACAATCAAGAAGAGTGGATGAAAGACCAGCAAATTGCCATAGATTTAGCAAGGGAACAGGAGAAAAAAACTACTCAGTTGTCGTTGGTATTGCGTCAAATAGTGCGGCGTTTAGGCACAATAGAACCGGAAACTGAAAACTGCATCCGTCAATTAGGGCTACAGGAATTAGAAGACTTAGGAGATGCCATCCCGGACTTCAACCAGCAGTCAGATTTAACAGCGTGGTTGGAGTCTCGGTCGATATAAAATAACATTTTAGAAGCGGAATTAGGTAATACAATATTTAGATTATGAAAATTAGCAAAACAAATTGGAAGTATATTTTTTGGTTCGGCCCCCTTTTAACAGCAGCGGGGCTAACAGCAGCGCTGGTATCAGGAGCATGGGAACCCCTGACAGTGGGTCTAGTTATTGCCGGAATAGTGACGATCGCACTTTGGCTGCTATCTTTGAGTTATGCAAAAGGTTTTTGGGGGCGGCGTTCCACTCAAGCGAGTACCAACGCTCTGATTGCTACCCTCGCAGTCTTTATGATTCTCGGGGTAATTAACTTCATAGCATTTCGCTACCCCGTCCGCGCAGACTTAACCGAAAGCCAACAATTTACACTCGCCCCCCAGACTCAGCAAATCCTGCGAAATTTGCAACAAACTGTCAAAGTTTGGGTATTTGACCCCATCCAAAACCCGCAAATTAAAGAATTGCTGCAAAGCTACAAACGCGAGGGAGGTGAAAAATTTCAATACGAGTTTGTAGACCCGCAATCCCAACCGGGAAAAGCCCGGGAATTTAGCATTACCAGCATCGGAGAAGTGTACTTACAATCCGGTGACAAAAAACAAGTCCTACAAAAAAGTGGTACTGCTTTTGGTAGCGACCCGAATCTAGGTCTGTCAGAGATCAAACTTACCAATGGCTTAGAAGAAATTCTCAGCACTCGCAATCCTACAGTTTACTTTTTGCAAGGTAAAGGTGCACGGCCGCTAAAAGAAGGTCAAGGCGGAATCCAGCAAGCCGAAAAATCTCTGAAAGATAAATACTATAAGGCTCAAACGCTGAATCTTACCGAGCGCAAAGAGGTTCCGGAAGATGCAGATGCTTTAATAATTCCCGGCCTCGAAAAACCTTTTTCCGATACAGAAATTAAAGCACTAAAAGCTTATCTCGATCGCGGTGGCAGTTTATTGTTAATGGTAGACCCGGCAATTAATACCGGATTGGACAAATTTTTGCAAGAATGGGGTATAAAACTAGACACCCGTTTGGCGATCGATGCTTCGGGCACCGGTCAAAAATTTGGTCTGGGCCCCACAGTTCCCACAGTCACGCGTTACGGTCAACATCCGATTACTCAAAGTTTCGGTAGCGGTATTTCATTGTATCCGTTTGCACGTGCTTTAGAAACCTCGCCAGTAGTCGGGATAGAAGAAAAACCGCTGCTGTGGACGAGTCAGGAAAGTTGGGCGGAAAGCGATTTGACGACTAAGAAATTGGAGTTCGATCCGAAGACCGATCGACAAGGCCCGTTATTATTAGGTGTGGCTTTGGTGCGATCGGGCTCTGATAGCACTCCCTTAAACCCCTCACCAACACCCTCACCAACACCAGTAACGCCTTCACCCCAAGCATCGCCGACAACTTCCCCGTCACCTTCACCCCAAGCATCGCCGACAACTTCGCCATCGCCTTCACCCCAAGCATCGC
>NZ_JAUBOJ010000336.1:4078-8686 GCF_036700185.1 Microcoleus sp. BM001215392
CGACAACTTCGCCATCGCCTTCACCCCAAGCATCGCCGACAACTTCGCCATCGCCCAAACCTTCGCCATCGCCCAAACCTTCGCCATCACCAACAACTTCGCCATCACCAACAACTTCGCCTGTAGCTTCCCCAATTAGCTATTCGGTGATTGTCTCCCAAGAAGCTACGCCTCCAGTATTACCGACGACTTCGCCATCACCAACAGAGTCTCCCGAAAGCTCGCCAACACCAACACCAACACCAACACCAACACCAACACCAACACCAACACCAACAGAGTCTCCAGAAAGTTCGCCAACACCAACACCAACACCAACACCAACACCAACACCAACACCAACAACATCCCCATCCCCCAGTCCAGCCACAAGTCCTTCTGTTCCTTCAACTCCTAGAAAAACATCGCGCATGGTAGTAATTGGTACATCTCAATTTGTGACTAACGGTTGGTTTGAGCAACAACTCAATAGCGACGTGTTTCTCAACTCGGTCAGTTGGTTGAGTAAACCAGACCAGCAAAGCTTTTCTATCAGTCCGAAAAAAGCTACCAACCGCCGCCTTAACATGACTGTTGACCAAGGATTGTTGCTGGTTTTAGCTTGGATGATTTGGCCTTTACTCGGAGTGGGAATTGGTGGCACTCTTTGGTGGAAGAGAAGATAATTGCGAAGGAAGAAGGAAGTTAGGGAACGGATTGTGAAACGGATTTAACGGATTTATTTGCCTCTTTCTTGTTTTTAAATCCATTACCAATTCCCCTAGGGCGCGTCAGAGGAATAATTATCAGTCTGCTGTCAAAATAGTTAGCCCTGACGCACCCTACAATAACTATTTATTGTTTTTCCACCAACGACTAATGACCAATGACCAATGACTAATCACTAATCACTAATGACCATGCCGAATTCCGAGTTATTATGAAATTGCAGAAAAATACATTCATATTGATAGGCGTCGCCCTCAGCATGATTGGGTTAGTTTCTTTGTACGAGATGCAAGTGCCCCCAAAGCAGGAAGTGGCTAAGGAAGAAAAACATAAAATTTTTACTTTCAAGTCCGATCGCGTACAATTCTTTACAGTCAAAACTCCGGAAAATATCTTGACTTTTGAGCGAGTTTATGCGACAAAAGGAGGCAAGTCTAGCTGGGAAATGAAATTACCAGTGCAAGCACACGCGAGTCAGGCATCGGTGGATTTTTTGCTAGATAGGCTGGGAACAGGAAAGAGCGATCGCACAATAGATATTACTGCGGCTCAACTGCCAGAATTCGGTCTCGACCAACCGCAGGCCACAGTCACAGTCAAGCTGGACAACCAGGAAACTCACCGCCTAGTTTTAGGCAAAACAGACTTTAGCGGCCGCTTCTTGTACGCCCAAGCCAACCCGGCGGAAGTGCCACCTCAAAATAAGACCCAAACTTTGCCAGTGCTGCTGGTACCTTTTGACTTTAAAAATGCCGTCCAACGACCTTTGTCTGAGTGGAAAAAAGCAGAAGCGCCCAAAACAGAGCTCTCGCCAACACCCTCTCCGACTGCTTCTGGCACTGCTTCTGGCACGCCAAGTCCTGAGAATCAATAGATGCTAGGTCGATCTCAGATGCTGTAACATTCTCAATCAGCCTTTTATCAACAGGCTTTCCGGCCTGTTCCACAAGAAAATTCACTCTTTGTGGAACAGGCCGGAAAGCCTGTTGCTGACAATGGTGCGCTCTGAGATAAAATCTAAGGAACAAATTCTAAAACCTCTCAATTCCAACATTCCTCGCCTAAAATACAGAAAAGTATAAAGTTAAACTGTATTCAAGCGGCGTGCATTACTCCCAGGAAAGGGCGAATATGTTTCAGACAGCACTCAACCAAGGTACGACAGCAACGGATACAGCGCTTGACGTTGAACTCCGCAAGGTCTTTAAGGTATTTAATGGCGAAACCGCAGTCCGCGGAGTTGACCTCAGCATTCGTCAAGGAGAATTTTTTAGCATTCTCGGGCCCTCCGGCTGCGGTAAGACTACGACGCTGCGCTTAATTGCTGGGTTCGAGACTCCCTCGGCGGGCGAATTGATGATTCGCGGCCAGTCGATGACGAATACTCCAGCTTACCGCCGTCCGGTAAATACTGTGTTTCAAAGCTACGCTTTGTTCGGACACATGAATGTTTGGGACAACATCGCTTTTGGATTGCGGATTAAAAAGCTCGGGAAATCGGAAGTAGAAGAACGGGTACAGGAAGCTTTGCAATTGGTGAAAATGGAATCTTTCGCCAACAGGTTTCCGGGTCAAATGTCGGGCGGCCAGCAGCAGCGGGTGGCTTTGGCGAGAGCTCTGGTAAATCGACCGGCGGTTCTGTTGCTGGACGAACCTCTGGGTGCTCTGGATTTGAAGTTGCGCAAGCAGATGCAGTTGGAATTGTCGAATTTGCATCAAGAGTTGGGTTTGACTTTTGTGATGGTGACTCACGACCAAGAAGAGGCGATGAGTCTTTCTAACCGGATTGCGGTGATGCACGAGGGCAGGATCGAGCAAATTGGTTCGCCTGAAGAAATTTATGAGTGCCCGCAGACGGCTTTTGTGGCGGATTTTATTGGCGATACGAATTTGTTTTCTGGTACGGTGGAGGCGATCGACCGATCGACTGTTACAGTTCGCACATCAGCTAATCTGAAAATAGTCGTTCAGCAGTCGGATATGTGGAATGGCGTCATCGGTGACTCTGTGGTGGTTAGCGTCCGGCCTGAAAAAGTATATTTGAATCTCTACCAGCCGGAATTGTCGGTCAACTGCTTTGAAGGGCGACTCAAAAATATCATGTACATGGGCACCCACGTTTATTATGTGGTTGAGTTGGCGTCGGGCGATAAAATTACGGTGCGCCAACCCAATACGGGCGGTTCTTTCCCAGACCCGCAGACGCCGATTTATGCTTACTGGGGAACTACTGATTGTCTCGCTTTGGGCGATAGAAAATAATTAGTCTGTTGACTGTTGACTGTTGACTGTTGACTGTTGACTGTTGTCAGTTGTCAGTTGTTAGTTCCAATAACAAATAACCAATAACAGATAACCAATGCCCAATGCCCAATGCCCTATTCCCAATGCCCTATTCCCAATTCCCAATTACCATTTTTTGAATCTGTGCCTCCGACAAATCTACCAATTTCCAGGATTATTCCGGCTAATTCCACACGCCGTCAGTTCCTAAAAAATTCGGCGGCGACAATTTCTGGGTTAGCCCTTTCCAGTTGCGGGTGGCGGCTTGCAGACGTACAATCTGCTCCTCCGGTCAAAGGTGCTGCCGACCAACTTTTCATCTATACTTGGGCTGGCTATACCGATAAAGCTTTGCTCGATCGCTTTGCCGAAAAAACCGGTATCCGCGTCGTTGCAGACGTATTTGACTCCAATGAGGCGATGCTGGCTAGAGTTCAAGCCGGCGGTGGCCGGGCCTACAGCATCATTTACCCATCTGACTACATGGTGATTCAGATGAAGGAACTGGGGCTGTTGAGCCAATTAGACCACTCAATTTTGGGAGGACTCGATCGCCTCAAAAAGCAGTTCCAAAACCCTGTATACGACCCAGGAAACCGCTACAGCGTACCTTTGGCTTGGGGAACCACAGGCTTAATTTACAACAGCGAACAGCTCAAAGAACCTCCGGTCGATTGGGACTATTTGTGGAAACACAAACAGGAGTTGACAAGGCGAATGACTCTGGCAAATGATGTTCGAGAAGTGATGGGTGCGGCCCTCCGGATGCTGGGCTATTCTCTCAATTCTACGAACAGCGAGCAAGTCAAAAAAGCTTACGAAAAGTTGGTAGAGTTAAAACCGTCGATCGCCTCTTTTACGACTGACGCTTGGCGGCCGCAAATTCTGACGGGGGATTTGAAACTAGCCATGTGTTACTCTTCTGATGCCAATGAAGTCATTCCAGATAATGACAAATTGCGCTACGTCGTGCCAAAAAGCGGTTCTTCCCTGTGGACTGACACTTTAGTAATTCCTAAAGGTGCTCCCAATCCCGAAGCAGCTTATAAATGGATCAACTTTATGCTACAAGCGGATGTTGCTGCTTCTTTAGTAGAACGGCTCAGTTTTTCAACTCCTTCGGAAGATGCTTTTAGTTTGCTGACGCCGGAAGTGCGGACTAACGAAATTCTTTTCCCTTCCGAGGCTACTTTAAAAAATTGCGAAGGTGTGGCTCCGGTAGGAAAATTTATAGACGTGTACGATCGCTATTGGACTAAGTTAACCAGCGGTTAATCTTATTTATTGCCAGAAATTTCATGTACATTTAGATTTATCGTGGGGGCTGGTTGAGGAAATTACTTATTTTAGCGGTAGATTGCGGATCGTTGGTGTCAAATCAAGACTGAAACCCTCTGTATCTCTGGCTGGTAGCTGAGTCTAGATCGCCCTGGCGCCCCCCTGAATTCGGGGGGGACAAGAGTCTGCTCAAAGTCCCCCTCCCACCAGGGGGATGCGAGGGGGATCGGGACTCGAATAAAAGTGATATTTATCATGGTTTCAGGCTGGAGTAAACACCAGTGATATCAAATCCTCTCTTCATCGTCCTGTATTAATCTCTCTCTTCTCTTCCTTTGC
>NZ_JAUBOJ010000337.1:0-8680 GCF_036700185.1 Microcoleus sp. BM001215392
GGTTTCTCGACACTCGCTGTAAATCTCAGAAACAGGTTTTTCTCTATATTTCTCGCCACGCAACCCAAAAACTCAAAGATGTCAAATGGGTTCTATAAATGTGATGTTAACCGTTCGCTCTTGAACCCACACTCTTCACCTGAGTGCTTGTCTAGACGCGGTTTCAACCGCCCCGGTCTTCTGATCCCAAGCGTATTGATATAACCAAAAACTAAAAGCGGCAGGTGACTGCCGCTTTTAGCTTTAACTAGATATCGGGAAACCTTAGAAACTAAAGGTTGTCCGCAGGACTCCTACCCAGATATTGTCATTGCGCTTGTTGTGTTCCGGATTCGTAATCATGTAAACACCCGGTGTCACCGAAATAAAGTCAGTAACTTGGAAGCGATAGAAAGCCTCGTAGTGATAAGAGGTGTTGCGGTCTTTGGCGACATTGCTCTCGGTAACTCTCGGCGGTATGCCGGCGATTAAACCGAGGAGGTTGCCTTGCTTGCCAAAATCTGGCAGCGCCAAGAAAAGCGCACCATTTTGAACGGTAGACTTACCGCGAGAAACATTCATGTCACTGCCGCCGCCGCGTTCTTCGCGAGCCTTGGTGTAACCGTACCAACCGCCAAGCTGGAAGCGGGTGCTGGGTTTGAAGTTAAGTTGCACGCCATAGTTATCGGATACAGTAGCCAACTGACCGAAGGGGCGGTTAGCTAAGCTACTACCGGTACCGCCCATGATGCCAGCATCGCCAGCGCGATTGTATTTGCGGTTGTAGCTCACACCAACGTCAAATGCTTTGGTGATATTTAAGTTGAGCTGACCCAAAGCGCTGAAAGAACCGTTGAAAACGCCCCGGCCTCTGGCTGGATTGGGAGCATCGTTATCGGAGGCGAGATAGGCTGCTGTGGCTCTCAGAGGGCCGAAGCTGTATTTGATCGCAGCACCGGCTCCTTCTGGGCCGCGGAACACTGCTGGGTTGTAACGTCCAAATCTGGAGAGAGCACCGGTACCGCTAGATTCCAAGGGAGCAGTCAGCTCGGCAACGTCATCGAGTCTGAGACCTTTCGGGCCGAAGTAGACTGTAGCCTTGGCTGCTGGGAAGCGATACCACAATTGATCGAGGGAGAACTGAGTGCCGTCTTCGCCGTCAATGGCGAGGCGAGCCATGTTTGTACCAGTGGTGGTGGCTGTGTCGTATCTGGCGACGTTTCTAGCTTGCAAGCGGGTTCTGAGCAAGTCTCGACCGGTGAAGCTGGTGTTGAAGTTCAACCGCACCCGGTAGCCGAGGTTGGTGACTGTTTTGTCGTCGTGCTGGCCGACACCATTTCCGAAGGTGTCGCTGGCGATAAAGATCGCTTCTCCTGCCAGTTTGGTAGTGGTGGAGAACTGGTTGGCTTCGAGTTCGGCGGTGCGAGCTTCTAGGCCGTCTACTCGTCCGCGCAGGGTAGCGAGTTCGGCTGCAAATTCTTCTTGCAGGCGTTGCAGGATGGCTAAGTCGTCTTTGGTGACGAAGGTGCCTGTTGACGAGCTAATGAGTTTGGTTACTTGGTCTAAGCAGGCGTTGACGCCGGCTGCAAATTCGTAGCGAGTCAGGGCGCGGTTGCCGCGGTAGGTGCCGTCGGGATAGCCTGCGATACAACCGTAGCGTTCTACTAGGGATTGCAGGGCTTGGAATGCCCAATCTGTCGGCCGCACGTCGGAGAGCTGAGAGACCGATGTCACTTGGGACATGGCTCCTGATGGTTCGGCCGGCAGGGCTTGGGGTGCTGCTGGGACGATCGAGCCGCCCATGTCGGCGGGTGCTGTCTGAGCAATTTCTACCTTAGCGGCTGGGGTGACTGCGGCTGCTGCTGGCACTTCGATTTTGGCAGCGGTTGCTGTCTGGCTGCTGGGGGCTGCCAATTCTAATGCTTGGGCCGTCGCTGGCGCTGTAACGGCAGCAGCTAGGGGTTCCGTCGCTGGCGCTGTGGTGGCCGGAGCGATTGGGGCTGCTGTATTGATTTCGCTGACTGCGGTTTGCAGTGTTGTGGCGCTGGTTTCTGGTGCGATTGCTGCCAGTTTTTGGGCGTCTTCAGATCCCGCGATCGGGGTTTCGGCCGCCGGAGCGCTGCTGTTTAAAGCCAGCTTTTCTGTAGCCGCAGGGGCTGCTGCCACTGGTTCTGTTGCTGTTTCTGCAACTGATGCTACAATTTGAGATTCGGATGACTTGGCTGTCGCTAGCTGGTTCGCTTCAGCGGTTGCTGGGGCTTCGGCGATCGCCGCGGCACTGACGACTGATGATAGCCCCAGAATTGCCGGGGATACTAAAAGTAAATTCCAAAAAGTTCTGTTCATTTTCCTCACACCTTCACACTCTATTCAACTCGATCGGCAATTCCCAACTTCTGATTTTTGTGGTTGCTTGCCTGTTGACAATAACTGCCAGAATAAAACCTATCCATAACTGTTGATTCACAGCAGGCGTGTCTCGTTCCTGGTTGAACCTTGGGGGCTGGCCCCTTGTACGGCCCAAGCTTCAGTTCAGGTCAAGCCCACATAACATTACGGTTGATTATACCATCACTTGCTAATTTCATTTCATCGATCGCCAGACTTCCTTGAGTTGCTGTGGCTGCGATCGACCACTTGCTGTACGGGTGCGGCCACAATCTGCCTGAAACTGACAAATACTGAGACTCCTTGCCGATGCCAGAATTAACAGACAGTTAGTTATAGGTAGGATTCCGGCTGCTCGTCGCATCCCTTATACAGCTTTCTCTCCTATTGTGTCAAGCTTTTTAACCCAACTTTAAACCTCGCCGCCCGCAGGGAGCGATTTTTGCACCCTCCATGGGAAACGGAGGGCTAAAGGCTGGTAGATGTACTCCCAACAGCGGGAAATTTCCGGCTTGACCAATCTCTGTTTTCCGATACACCCTGGTGTCATGAGATGCCCGGGCGATCGTCATTTTTGACAATGCCGGCGTACTGCTTTAATTCCCCGTTATCCTAACACAATTTTTTTTTAGTCTGGTAGCGATCGTGCGATCGATCTGTGTTAGCCCAAATCAGAGTTCTACCTCGCTGTCTGGCATTTTACCTCCCCTTATTTTTTCGCCACCGCCGATGTTTTTCAGATCACATTTTTTCTGTGCTTTATGCTACCAAACAAATATCATTCCCTCCCATATATTCCCGCACCCATCTACCAGATGAAATAATTGGAGGTTTTCACTGGTAGATTGTAGATTGCAGATTATGAGTTGTAGGTTGTAGGCGGAAAATTTGAGGGTTTATTTTAGATAAAATTTAACCTATTAAAACGTAATTAATATAAAGTTTTAAATAAGCCATAAACCTTACCATTAATTGGGACAGATTGGTGGGAACATTACAAAAAAATAAGCTTATTTTTTTACTGGATACAGCATAAAAATACTTGCTTTTAGCAGGTGTAAACCAAAAAAAACTTAAAATTTATGTATTTAATAGTAACAAAGATAACCCTAATTTGCAAGGAAAAAAACTCAATAGCACCAGCCGGAGGGCGAACAAAAAATTTGTAAATTCAGCCATCCCCTCTGCCTTTATATGGTATATTGCATGAGAGTTACATCTATATTGTTTCAAATTTTGTATGAATTCGACAAAAAAACAAATCAGGTTATTTGTATTGGGATTGTTGCTATTAGGATTATTTTTTCGTTTTTTCAATATAGACAAGAAATTTTATTGGTACGATGAAGTATTTACTTCGCTGCGAATTTCCGGATACACGCAAACAGAAGTGCTGCAAGAAATAACCAGCGCCCAGTTAGTATCGGCGAAGGATTTGATGAAATATCAACGCTCCAATCCGACTAAAAGTTGGAGCAATACAGTTAAAAGTTTGGCAATTGAAGAACCTCAACTACCACCGCTGTATTTTTTGGCAGTCAAGTCTTGGGCTAAACTATTCGGTGATTCTCCTTTTTCGACCAGAAGTTTCTCTGTTTGGATGAGTTTATTAGCGTTTCCCGGTGTCTACTGGCTGTGCCGAGAATTGTTTGCAGCGCCCGCAGTGGCAGAGATAGCCGTGGGATTGCTAGCCGTTTCTCCGTTGCACGTGCTGTACGCTCAAGAAGCACGTCCTTACAGTTTGTGGCCGGCGCTGATTTTGCTTGCTTGTGCATCTCTGCTGCGAGCAATGCGGCTGCAAACTAAACTCAGTTGGGGCATTTACGCAGCAGCAACTATGTTGGGAATTTACACTCACTTGTTTAGCGTATTAGTTACGCTCGGACACGGAATTTATGTGTTGGCAACTCAAGGTTTTAGGTTAAACAATAAAGTTGTTAATTATGCGATAGCTGTATCGTTGGCGGCGATAGCTTTTGTGCCTTGGTTGTTGATTTTATTAGCAAACAAAAAGGCAGCAGCCGGGGCGACTATTTGGGCGGTTTTAGAAACGAGCAGGCTATCTTTAGTTAACAATTGGGCGGGAAATGTCGGTCGTGTTTTTTGGGATATGGGGCTAACTTCTAGTGCGGAACCAATATACTTGATGACCTTAGCTGTGGCTACTTTAATTTTAGTGGCAATCGTAGGGTATGCAATTTATTTTCTGTGTGCCCAGACGAGTAAAGAGGTTTGGCTGTTTGTGCTGGTGCTGATGGCGGTGACAGCGTTGGCGGTGATGCTGCCGGATGTTATATTGGGAGGAATTCGATCGACTAAACCTCGCTATTTATTTCCGACTTATTTGGGGATGCAAATAGCTGTTGCTTACCTGTTAGCGACTAAAATTAGCGCGCCCGGGGTGCCGGGGCGCCAACGCCAACTCTGGAAAGTTCTGACAGTTGTACTGTTGACTGGATCTGTGCTGTCGGATGCTGTTAGCTCTCAAGCTGAGAGTTGGTGGACTAAGGAATGGGGCCGGGAAAATCCCGCAATTGCTCGCCAAATCGATCGCACTACCAAGCCGCTGGTTGTCAGTGAAATCTCGGAAGTCAGTCTGGGAAATATACTGTCGATGAGTCATTTGTTAGCACCGAAAGTTATGCTGCAATTAGTGTTGCTCGATTCGCTAGCGCGCAGTCAAGCTCAGTTGCTAGACACACCAACTATACCCAAGATTCCCAGCGGTTTTAGCGATGTTTTTGTCTACGGGCGATCGCAGAATTTTAGTGCTAAGCTGGCGAAAAAGCAGAATTCAAAAATAGAGCTGCTGTCAAAACAAAACACCCAAATGCTATGGGTGGGAAAGTTAGTAAAAGAGTGAGGGTTTATGGAAGATTTTGGTATAATTATTGCTTGCTGCGATCAGGATTATCTGTTTGCTAAGGGCTGTTGTGCTAGCATCCGATATTTTCTGGGAGATGTGCCGATTTGTCTGTTGATTGACGGTACGTTTTCTGTGAGTGCTTTGGAGAAGTCCTACGGGGTACGAGTTATCGATCGCACAACGGTGTCCCAAGAGGTGCTCAGGAAAAGAAGTTTTGGTTGGGGTAAAACTAAAATGATTGCTTTCTGGGAAAGTCCTTGGTCAAATTTTCTGGTTTTGGATGCCGATACGATCGTCTGGGGCGATATCCTGAAGTTTGCTAATTTTAAAGAATTTGATTTTATTGTAGACCAACCTTGTCAGGAAAATTCGGATGCAGATGTTTCCAAGTTTTTCTTTGATATTCCGGGTGTTGAAAAGTATTTTCCCAGTTTTAACTGGCAGAAATTCCAAGCTAATTATTTTTGTACTGGTACTTTTTTTGCGAAACGCGGCATTTTTAGCTTGGAAGAATACGTAGAAATTTTAGATTTTACGGCGGCTCATCCGCAGATATTTAAGTACGGAGAAATGGGTTTTTTAAACTTTATGATCTTCCGGGCGGCGCAAGAAAACCGGCTGCGGGTGCAGAGTGTGGATATGCAGTTTTTAGTGCCGGATTTTGACCAGGATTTCGTGAGAAAGCGGTTTCCAGTTGAGTCAAGCGGGCTGGAGGGCGATCGCGCCTCGGCGACTGTAATTCACTGGTGCGGGCCGAAACCGAGTTTATCGACATCTAAAGTTTACTCGGAACCGATGAATTTTTGCCGCCGCAAGTGTCAGGAGGATGTTTGGAACCGTACGGGTTTGGCGGCCCAAATGTCGCTGCAAGTTGAAGATTTGCAGCGATCGATCTACGTGTACAAGAATAAGTTTAAAAAGAAGTTTCGCCAGTTGGCGGGTAAGTAGACAAGGAGTTGCGCGCGCTGGGCGAGAAATCGGGAATATTCCTAGATTTCTCGCCACCGAATCTAGATTTTTTTAAGAGTCCAGGATGCGCGGGTGTCTGGGAACCAGGTTTGCGATGTTCCAGTAATACCAAATCCTGGTTATTCATCCCCGTTATGAATTTTCGGGTGCGACGCACCCTACGAATACTAGAGTCGGTCATATTAATTTCAGCCGATCGCCCAATCACTCATCCAAAGGCAAAATAGGGCCGGCTGGCGGCAAAACTTGGCGGTGAACGCTGACTTTGTGACTTTCGCGCTGAGTTTGCATTTCCACGGCGATCGCCTCAAATTCGATTTCCATGCAGCCGTAGGGAATCTCTAACTCGATACTCGATCGCATATTTCCCAACCCGGTAGCTGTAAATTCGGTAATCCAGCGCGGCCCGTCGAGAATTAGGTAGGTTTGCCGATCGAACACCCAAATTTTTACATAAATCCGGGGCATTACTTCCGGCAGTTGCACCTTCACCGTTACAGGCTGGCCCGCCAGGATGTTGGCGCGCGGCAATTCCAAGATGGGCATCGGTACTAACTCGTCTTCTGGCAAAACGTAGGGAGTTGGGGGAGCTATTTCTGCTTCGACTTTTGCGTTTTTTTGAGCAACTTGTTTCGGCTGCGGGGGCTCGTCAAAAACTACAAATTCTCTGGCTTCCGGGCCTGTATATTTGGGTTCAGCAATGGTTTCGCTGGTTGCAGATTGCTGCTGGGTGAGGCTGCTTTCTTCGACTGCGACGATACCGTCGCTGCTATTGGCGGTTTTTGGAGTTGGCGACAGGGTGGTTGCTTTGAGCCATTCGGGCGATTCCCCGGTGCTGGCTAGGGAACTCAGCCGAGACCAAAATCTATTTTCGACTTTTAGGGTTTTAAATGCTTGTTTTGAGGGTGCTGGTGGAGCTTCTGGGGCTGTTGTTTCTGGTTCGGGGGTGTTTTCGGGTTTTTGGTCGATCGCCCGAACTTGGGTGTTTTCTGTGGCTGTTGGCGGGTCTGAAGGTTGGGCTGGTTGGTCGATCGCCCCTGCGGATGTGCGAGGCGAATTGGAAATTTCTGAGAGTAATTGCGATCGGCTGCTGTCAGGCAGTTTGTTACCGAATGCGGGCAACTCTAGACCGCCGGCACTTAGAGTCTGGCGGGTACTGAGTTGAGGCGGTAGGGATTGGTTGCTTGGCAATTCATTGGTTGCAGATTCATTGGTTGGGGATGGCAAATCTAAGGATTTTTGTACTAACCGGAGGAATGATGGATGTGTTTCGCTCCGAGGCGGTTTTGCTGCTGTTGCTGAGGGTTCGGCTTGATGCTTTTCTTCGATGAAATTCTCTTTGATTACTTCTAGAAGATGTTCTAAACGGGCTGTAATTGTGAATAGTTTGGTGGCTAGGGTGACGCCGCCGCTGCTGAGTATTGCTTCTCCTAAAATTAGGCGGCTTTTGGACTCGGTTGGGATGTAGGTGACGCAGGCAAAGATGCAGGGGGGAGCTTGTTCTGGCATCTGCTGCTCGATTTGGGCGAGTATTTTTGAGGTTTGCGGATCGCGCAGGTAAATTTGCAGTTGTGCTGAACCGATCAGTTTTTGGAGTTCTAGGGTTTGGGATTCGGGGATGAGAGTTGCTGTTTTTCGGGTTTTTTGGGGTGGTTGGGGAATGTCGATTTTGCCGGAAATGATTAACGGGCGGCCGAGTTGAGTCACGAAGGTTTCTCGATCGAGCACGAGTTCGAGTTCGAGTTTGACTGGCGGTTTGGGCGGCTCAGCAGTTTGGGGAAGCGGAAATTGATAGATTTTGGTCGTCTGGGATGCAGGGATTTGGGTTGGTGCAGGGCGATCGACTGGTGCAGGGATTTGTGGTGTCGCGCGATCGGCAAAACCCGCATTTTCTGCGTCTGAGGGGGAGATTGCTGCTTCGGATGAGTCTGGCGGTAGGGGTTCGGAGGTTTCCGATTCTACGGGCAATACTTCTAATTGCACGCCGTACTGCCAAGGTTTTGCTGGTGTTGATTTGGGATCTGGCAAGCACGAGAGTTCCCACATTCCCGGTTTCAGACGTGTGTAGGGAATGATCACGACTAATCCTTCGGGGTTGGTGCGGGCCGATCGGCTTTGGACTTTCCGCTGGGGAGCCGTTTCGTCGAAGGATGTATGGGTGATGCGAATTTCGATGTCGGTGTTGGGGTGCTGAATGCGCGCAACGACGCGATATTTGCCTTCTAGAATTTCCACGTCGGGGCTTTCTAGGGGCAACCAGGCGCGATCGCCTTCTTTCTGTAGCAAAAATTCTAATTTTTTCATCTTTATTTCCCCTTGAATGCTCCCGCTTGATCGATCGCAGGTTGGTGGTGGTTGGTTGAGCGACAGCTACAGATATTCAATTACTTTATGTTGTACAGCCTATCATTTGGTCGGTCAAGAGGCTCGATCGCCCTTAGTCCCGCCCCGGCCTGCGGCAAGAACGTTTCCCTACAG
>NZ_JAUBOJ010000338.1:0-8671 GCF_036700185.1 Microcoleus sp. BM001215392
TCTCCATTTTTTAACGCTCGCAATAATTATCGCTTGTTGACTTTCTGACTAGATCATACTACCATTGCTTGCTCTTGCTTACAAACTTAATGAAGTTTTATAATACAGGATATTGGTAGGGAAACGACATTGCTGTCTGCTTATTTCGATCGCACTACAGAAGAATTCGATCTTTTCTTCCCCCGCACCCGATCGAAAATCCAGACTTGCAAACCATCCATATAGGTATAAACCACCGGAATCACCACCAGAGTCAACAGCGTCGAAGTCATCAAACCGCCAATTACCGCCATCGCCATCGGACTCCGCACCCCAGAGCCCGCGCCAATTCCCAGCGCGATCGGCACCATCCCAGCTATCATCGCAATAGTAGTCATCAAAATCGGCCGCAACCGCGCCACACCAGAATCCAGCGTCGCCTCATACATCGGTTCGCCTTCCTTCTGATTCATAATCGCGTAATCAACTAGCAAAATCGAATTCTTCGTCACAATTCCCATCAGCAAAACCACACCAATCAAAGCGTACAAACCGAGAGATTTTTGTCCTACCAAAAGTCCCAACAGCGCGCCACCCAAAGATAAAGGTAATGCCGCCATAATTGTGATCGGATGCAAGAAATTGGCAAACAACAGCACCAACACACCATAAATAAATAGTACCGCCGTTCCCAAAGCCCCCGCAAAACCGCTGAAAATATCCTGCATCACCTTCGCATCACCAGAAGATTCCTGTTCCACTCCAGGCGGTAAAGGATTCATTACAGGCAGTTTTTTCACCGCAGCAACAGCTTCTCCTAAAGTTGTACCTTGCAACAAATTGCCCTCTACAGATACTTGACGAGCTCTGTCATAGCGATCTATCTGAGAAGGCCCGCTGCCCAAGGCAATATCCGCTACTGCCCTCAACGGCACCAAAGTATTATTTTTACCCGGTATTTGCAGGTTTTTAATTGTTTCGATATCGCTGCGAAACTGCGCCGCCAACATCACGTGAATCGGAATTTGTCGGTCCGGCAAATCAAACTTAGCAAGATTCGAGTCAATATCTCCAATCGTTGCCAAAGAAGCAGTACGAGCAATTTGTTGCACCGAAACACCCTGATCCGCCGCCCGAAGAGGATCGGGTTTTACCAAAATCTCCGGTTTGACTAAACTCGCGCTAGATTGTACCTCAATCAGTCCCGGAACTTGCCTCATTTGTTGCGTCAGAGTTTCCGCAGTTTTAGTTAAAGCTTCCGCATTTTCGCTCTTGAGGACGATCGACATTTGCTTCCTACCGCCCACACGCCCTTGAGCAAAACTCAGCCGCACACCCGGAACATCGGCAAGTTTCGGCCGCATTTCCTCCTCAAACTTTTGTTGTCCGATCCGCTGATTGGCGGGTTTCAATTTCACGTACAGACTGGCTGTATTTACGCCGCTAGCACGGCCGCCGCCGCCACCCCCGCCCCCGGAGACTGTGGGAGCGCCTTCTGTCTCCAAAACGCTTTCTACGGCTTGATTCGCGAGCAATAAATTAGTTGCTTGCTGCACCGCTAAATCTGTCTGTGACAAAGTGGAACCGGGCGGTAATTCGATCGAGACTGTCGAAAGTCCGGTATCATCGCGATCGATAAACCCGGTGGGAATGAAAGGAATTAATTGCACGCTGCCCAAAAATAAAGCAACACCTAAAATTAGGACGATCGCCCGATGCTTCAGCGCCCAAGTCAAAAGTCGGCGATACTGATAAGAAAGTTGGTCTTTTTTGAGCTCCTGATGGTGTGGCCGATCCTTAAACAGATAAGCCGCCATCATCGGAGTCACAGTGCGGGCGACTAACAGCGAAAATAACACCGAAGCCGAAACCGTCACCCCAAAAGGTCGAAAAAACTGACCGGGAATTCCCGGCATAAAAGCCACCGGCGCAAACACCGAAACAATCGTCATCGTGGTAGCAACAACAGCTAAACCAATTTCAGCAGAAGCATCCAAAGCAGCTTGATAAGCCGTTTTCCCCATCCCGACGTGGCGTTCGATATTTTCAATTTCGACGATCGCATCATCGACTAATATACCAACCACCAACGACAGCGCCAACAAAGTCATACCGTTAAGCGTATATCCTACCATCCTCAGCACAGCAAAAGTAGGAATTGCCGACAGCGGCAAAGCCACAGCAGCAATCAAAGTCGCCCGCCAATCCCGCAGAAATATAAAAATTGTGATAATTGCTAAAACCGCACCCAAAACTAAAGCATCCACAGAAGCTTCATAGGAATCTCGGATGTGATCTCCTAAAGTATAAATAAGTTCCAGCTTCACATCCGGCGGCAAAGTTTTTTCCATTTTCTTAACAGTTGCCCGCACCGCTTCTTCCACAGTCACCAGAGTGCTGCCGGTGCTGCGCAGGATAGCAAAAGCTACGACTGGCTTATTATTGAGCCGCGCGCCCTGACGCGCTTCAGAATAGCCTTCCTCAACTTTTCCCAAACTAGAAAGCGGCACAAAACCGCCTTTTGGCAAAGTAATTTGATAAGCTTTCAACTGTTCGATAGTTTTGGCGCTACCGATGGTGCGAACTGTTTGTTCAGAATTGCCTATTTCAGTGCGTCCACCGGGAAGATTGATATTAAAATTACGAATTTGGTCGTTAACTTGGGTAGCTGTAATCCCCAGACTTTGGAGTTGCTCGGGATTTAAATCGACTCGAATATCCTTATCTTTGCCTCCAATTCGCTGCACTTGAGCCACACCTTTGACCGACAACAGGACGCGGCTGATGTTTTGGTCGATTAATTCGCTTAACTGTTCTACCGTTTGGCGATCGGACACCACAGCATAGGACATAATAGAACTACCGGCAAATTCCACCCGCTTGACGACTGGATCGTTGATATCTTGGGGCAAGCTTTGGCGAATTTGGGCGATCGCATTGCGGACATCATTCGTAGCGCGATCGCTATTGGTGCCCAACAAAAAGTTAACTGTAGTATTAGAAGAACCATCATTAACAGTAGAAATAATGTGGTCAATATTGCCCAAACCCGCCACAGCATCTTCTACTTTTTTCGTAACTTGAGATTCAAGTTCCGCTGGATCTGCCCCCGGTTGGGTGACAGATATCGAAACAGAAGGCACATCGATATTAGGTGAATCATCAATCCCTAAAACCGGAAACGATACTAATCCCCCGATTGTTAAAATCAAGAATAAAACAATCGTCGGGACAGGCTGTTTAATCGACCAAGCCGAAATATTAAAAGACATAATTGGAATGGGTAATTGGGAATGGGGAATGGGGAATGGGGAATGGGGAATGGGGAATTGGTAATATAGTTCTTATTCTTGGAATTATTGTGGAGTCGGCCGGAGAACCCGCTCCAAATATCTACTAACTAACTAATCTTATTCTTCTTTAAATTATTGTGGAGTGGGCCGGAGAGCCCGCTCCAAATATCTATAGCGGTCGAGAGAAAGATGAGGTATGTTGTTGGGCTTTAGCCCTCTTAAAATATATAGTAACTAACAAGTCGTAAGGTGCGTCAGGGGAAAATCATTAGTCTGTCGTCGCCAAATTCTCACCTGACGCACCCTACAATAAATAATGACTGTCAACTGTCAACTGTCAACTGCCAACTGTCAACTGCCAACTGCCAACTGACTACTGACTGCTGACCTTAATTCGATCGCCATCCTTCAGATAACCCGCCCCAGCAACCACCACTTTATCGCTTGTTTGCAGCCCCTTCTTAATCTGAACCTGAGCATCGGTCAAATCGCCAACCGCGCCCCCAGTAATCTCCCCAACTTCCACAGGTTGAGCCTGCACCTTATCCTCGCCCACAAGTTTGTAAACAATAGAACTGCCGTCAGACTGCGGTAAAATAGCCTTAGCAGGAACTTTCAAACCTTGAGCCGTCGCCGTCGCAATCGCAGCGCGCAAAAACATTCCCGATCGCAAAAACTCACTTGCAGGCAAATCAATCTTCACCGTAGCCTGCCGATTTTGCGGGTCAACTAACGGCGAAATTTCTCGCACAGTTCCCGACAACTTAATCCGCTTGTCCGAATCCGAAGAAATCTGCACCGCCGTTCCCGGCTTAACTTGAGGAACCTGAGTTTCCGGCACTTTTAATTGCAGTTCCAGCTTGTTTCCTCGAATAATCGAAAATAGTTTTTGACTTCCCGAAGAAACATCACCCACTCGACCAATTCTTTCCGATACAATACCGCTGTCCGGCGCTCGGACAATGGTTTGTTCGAGTTGAGTTTGTAACTGTTGGACTTGCGCATTATTGCTGCGGACACCTGCTGCGTTATTTCCCACATTTGCGCGCGCGCTGCTGACAGCAGAGCCAGCCGTATTCACTTTAGCGCGGGCGCTGCTGAGGGCCGCTCTCGCCGTACTGATATTAGCTTCTGCCGTAGCTACTTTAGCTTGAGCCGATCGCACTTCTTCCGCCGCTTTGTTTTGTTCTTCCAAAGCTTTATTCAAATCGGCTTTAGCTTTGTTCACATCTTGAACAGCAGTATCTCGCTCGGTTTTGCGCTTTTCCAAATCTTGCTGGCTGATTACTCCCTGAGAAGCCAAATTTTGGGTGCGATTTACTTCTCTTTGAGCTTGAGCTAATTTAGCCTCAGCAGAAGCAATCCCCGCCTTAGCTTGCTCGACACCCGCCTTGGCTTGCTGGACACCTGCTTGGGCTTGGCCGACGCCTGTTTTCGCTTGCGCTGCGTCAGCGATGGCTTTTTCAACGCCGGCTTGGGCTTGAGCAACGCCGGCTTGGGCTTCTTGTTGGGCTGACTGGGCTTGTTGCACCTGAGCTTGCGCTTGTTCTACCGTAGAATCGGCCGATTGTACTTTAGCAGTAGCTTCGGCAATTTGCGATCGCAGCACCGAATCATCCAAAACCGCCATTACCTGACCTTTTTCTACCGCATCCCCTTCTTTTACCAAAACCTGCTTGATTTGCAAACCGTTGGCTTGCGGCAGCACCGGCAGCAAATCGTAGGGCGCCACAGTCCCCGTCGCTTCTAGAGTTTGAGCGACTTGGGCCGATTCCACAGCAGCCACTGTCACCGTCTGAGCCGTCGCCTGCTGAGCCGCCGCTGGCGCTGCAACTGGGGGACGCGCGCTCTTCTGGCCCGCAGTCAAGTGTACTGCTAGCAGCGTTGCAGCCGCGCCAATACCTGCGCCCGCCAACATGGTAGGCCACCGGATTCCTTTGCTGGGCCCTACTTCTGGCTGCTCTGGTTCCCAAACTTCTGATTGTTCGTCTGGAACTTCTAAGGCTATTTCTCGTTCATCTTCCTCAGAGGAGAAGTGCCAGCGAGACGTATCTGAGATGCTAGTTTCAGGCGCATCCACTGCGGAGTTCATGTCGCGCCCGCTCTGCATCGGCGAAACGGGTTGCTTTTCTTCTGCTTCTGAAAAAATTTGATTCGTCACGGTAGTTCCTCCCGCCGGTTTGAGCCTTCGGTTTTTGATATTGTAAAGAAAGATTGCGGTTTTAATGTCTAGTTCATTTTAGCGGAGGGTGAGACCAGTCGCGCCTCCTCCTTGTGGGTGAGTGTGGCCTCATTTCACCTGCCATCGAGATTTGGATCGATCGACATTCAACTCATCGGGCAATTGGGCACAGTAATCTTAGCGCGATTTGCGATCGCCAATGGCGATCGGGCCGATCTTATCTCAGAAGCACTTTTTCAGTCACCAACTCATCAATACTCAGAGAATTAAGCTTAATCTTGAACAGATTATTGCTAATCTATAATGCAATACGCGATTGTTAAAACTGTTTATTGGCCCGAGATCCTTGCAGCATCCCCCGGATAGTCGGGGGACGAAAGATAATGCTCTTGTCCCCCCCTTTTTCAAGGGGGGTTAGGGGGGATCTCCGGATTGAACTTAACTGTATCGAGCTATAATGTGTTTGTTGTATAATACGGCACGGCGGCTAAAAAACTTGTGCCAGTTTAATTGATAAAAATCCCAATGAATAGTGTATTTACTCCAGTTCAACAGTTTCTAATTACTTGGTTGCTAGTGCTAGTGACAGGATGGTTTACCCTGACTGCTATCAATTATGTTGGAGAACTGGTCAGCATTTTAGTAACAGCGGGACTGATTGCATTTTTATTAAATTATGCAGTAATCAGACTGCAAGTATTTTTGCCGCGAGGAATAGCTGCGGGGCTGGTTTATTTAATGGCGGCTGTGGTAGTCGCAGTCATCGGTTTAACTATTGTACCGCCCGTATTCAGTCAAGCGAGACAGTTGGGGGTGAGGTTCCCGGACTTGCTAGAGTCGGCACGGCAGCAGTTAGGTGAATTTCAAGCCTGGAGTGCCGATCGCAATTTGCCATTTGACGTGCAAATATTAGAACAGCAACTGTCAGCAAAAGTCCAGGAGCAAGTACAGGCGATCGCAGGTACCAGTTTAGGTTTAGTCGTAGGAACTGTCAACTGGTTTCTCGACTTAATTCTGATTCTGGTAATTTCATTTTATATGCTCCTAGACGGTCAAAGAGTCTGGCAGGGTTTGACCAGCATTTTTTCGCCGGATATTCGCTATGTTCTGACAGATACTTTGCAGCGAAACCTCCAACGATTTGTCTCTGGACAGTTGCTGCTGGGACTATTTATGGCCACCTCCCTGACTCTGGCTTTTTGGTGGCTGCAAGTTCCATTTTTTCTGTTGTTTGCCGTGTTTATCGGATTGACAGAAATCATTCCGTTTATCGGAGCGACGCTGGGCATTGGCACTGTTAGTATAATTGTAGCGTTTATCGATTGGTGGCTGGCGCTGCAAGTATTGGCAGTTGCGATCGGTCTCCAGCAAATCAAGGATAATTTAGTAGCACCCCGAATTATGGGTAATCTCACCGGATTGAGCCCGGTAATTATTTTTACAGCTCTGCTCTTCGGAGGTAGAGTGGGAGGATTGTTAGGAGTTATCCTGGCAATTCCGCTGACTGGGGTTGTCAAAAGTATCGTGGAAATTGTACTCAATCCCAAATTACCTCCGCAAACAGGTTCGTTTTTCTACAATCCCTTTAGCGGCGAGGAATTGGGCAAAATTGCGGAAAATGAAAATAGAATAATTTTGGTAGCCGATGAAAAAAAATAGTCTAAGGTTTGATCGTTCGGACTTCAGTCCTAAAAATTTATATTAGTAACGAATTCAGCCCTAGCTACTGATTCCCTTACTAATAGTTTAAGGTTTGATCGTTCGGACTTCAGTCCTCAAAATTTTTATTAGTAAGGAAGTCAGCCCTTGCTACTGACTACGAACCTGGAAGGACTAAAGTCCTGACTACGAACTTGGAAGGACTAAAGTCCTCACTACGAACCTGGAAGGACTAAAGTCCTGACTACGAACGAAGAAGGACTAAAGTCCTGACTGCGAACTTGGAAGGACTAAAGTCCTTATTACGAACCTAATTAAAATCTCAAACCTAAAACTTATGAAATGGTGGCAAAATCTTAAAAATAATCCTCTGGCTCGCTTGGGAGCCCTGCTACTCTTAATCTTTTATACAGTCGCATTTTTCGCAGAATTTGTGGCTCCATACGACCCCTACGACTCTCAATTAAATGCTTCCTTACTGCCGCCAACTCAGATTTATTTAAGCACCAAAGACGGGCGATTTATCGGGCCCCACGTTTACCCAACTACCCAAGGGCCGGTAGATGCGAATACGGGCGCTCGCGAGGTAATTGTAAACTGGCAAAAACCCTCTGCTTTAGGTTTGTTTGTCAAAGGTTCTCCGTATAAATTTTTAGGACTTTTGCCCTTCGACAGACACCTCTTTGGCACTACAGCAGAAGGCAAAATTAATCTTTTAGGCACTGACGAACAAGCTCGCGATCAATTCAGCCGCTTAGTACAGGGCAGCCGTATTAGCCTCAGCATAGGTTTAGTGGGCATAGCAATTTCTTTTCCCTTGGGATTGTTAATAGGAGGAATATCCGGTTATTTTGGTAGTTGGATTGACAGTGTTTTAATGCGCTTTGCTGAAGTTTTGATGACGATTCCCGGAATTTATTTATTAGTAGCGCTAGCAGCAGTTATGCCCCCTGGATTGACAAGCGCTCAGCGATTTATATTGATTGTGCTGATTACTTCATTTATCGGTTGGGCGAGTTTAGCTCGGGTAATTCGCGGCCAGGTACTGTCTATTAAACAGCGAGAATTCGTACAAGCGGCACGGGCTATGGGCGCAAACCCAATCTATATTATTATCCGCCACGTGTTGCCACAAACTGCAACTTATATAATTATTTCTGCTACTTTGTCGGTTCCGGGTTTTATTGTGGCTGAGTCGGTTTTGAGTTTAATTGGTTTGGGAATTCAGCAGCCAGATGCGTCTTGGGGAAATTTGCTATCTCTGTCTACTAATGCTTCAATTTTAGTGTTGCAGCCTTGGCTAGTTTGGCCTCCGGCGATACTGATTGTTTTGACTGTTTTGGCGTTTAATTTATTGGGGGATGGATTGCGGGATGCTCTAGATCCGAGAAGCATTCAAAGGTAATTGGTCATTGAGGATTGGGGATTAGGAATGGGGGATGGGGGATAGGGGATGGGGCATAGGTCATGGGGCATGGGGCATAGTTAATAGTTAATAGTTAGTAGTTAGGAATGAAAATTAAATAACTTACATTTTTTATTGTGATTGTGGGATGGG
>NZ_JAUBOJ010000339.1:0-8633 GCF_036700185.1 Microcoleus sp. BM001215392
AATATCTTCTGGGCGATTACGACCGCCACGAACGACTAAGGCCTCGTTTGGAATTATTTCCACAAATATAGACTGTTTGATTCAAGTAGGCGCTATACCTTAGCAGATTTTTTTGTACGTAGTGCGCTCGCTCTTTCATTTTACGCGATCGGTCATCAGAAACAAGAAAGGGCGATCGCTCTTGATGCGCGATCGGGCGATCGCAACTCGTAGAATGATCGCAGTGCTTGGTATTTGGTGTGAAGTGCGATCGCACTTCATTGGACAATCCTTACGAGAACGCGATTATATGCGAAGCTTGATTTGGTGAGTCAACAACCTGAATTGCACTCACACATCTCAATTAATGGCAGTATAATTATAATTGTTTGCGATCGGGGCTTTATGTCAGCAAAGGATAAATTTCATGATGTCGTGAAGATTGCCTTGCAAAAGGATGGTTGGCACATTAAAGATGACCCACTTTCCATCAGTGTGGGTGGAGTTGATATGTTAATCGATTTGGGGGCGGAACGTTTGCTCGCAGCCGAACGGGAGGGCGAGAAAATTGCTGTACAAATCAAGAGCTTTTTGAATACTTCAGCCATAACAGATTTTCATTTAGCGGTTGGACAATTTATAAACTACCGTACAGCACTCAAGTTTAAAGACCCCCCAGCGCCAGCTATTTTTAGCAATTCCTTTGACGGCGTATAACGATTTCTTCAAGCGTGAATTTGCAATCGCTGTTGTGGACGATTACCAGTTTAAATTATTGGTCTATGACGTAGAAGAAGAGGTGATAGCTTTATGGAAAAAGTAGAAAAATATCGGGATTGTATCAAACAAGTTCTCACAAAATATGCTGCATACAAGCCTTCTTATGGAGAAGTGGATGTGCAAGTTGTTTTTGATACAGAACACAATCATTATCAAGTTGTTCGAGTGGGTTGGGATAACAAACAGCGGGTTTACGGTTGTCCTATACATCTCGACATTAAGGATGGTAAAATCTGGATTCAGCAGAATGGAACAGAAATCGATTTAGGGCAAGAGTTGGTTAATATAGGTGTGCCGAAGTCGGACATTGTGGTTGGGTTTCATCCACCTTATATGCGTCAGTTCACAGAATTTGCAGTGAGTTAGAACTAAAGTTGATGTTTGTGGTTGTAGATAGGCGATCGCACTCCGTACAATCATCGCAGTGTTTGGTATTTGGTGTGAATGGCGATCGGTCATATAATATTTTTGCCTTCTTCATCACCACACCCGCTGAATTGGATAAGCATCAAAGCTTCATCGCGACTAATCAAAACAAGCGAATGATTCATCGTCTGTGCTACCAGAATGCGATTGCGCTAAGCGCACGCTACGCTAACGAAAGGATCTCGGTGATGCAGAGGAAGACTTGTATAAATCTCAGTGTCTTCAAATGTAATTGGTAGAATTTGAACGTTAATGTATTCCAATTCTTTCGGCAGGTCTTCAAACGATCGATTCAGTTGAAGCTTGCCAACATTAATTTTAATGGATATTTCCCAAAGGCTGGCAATACTAAAATATAAACCTGTTTTAGTATCGATCGCTTCTTTTGCTTTATTACCTAGATTAGAATCGCCAAGCAAGTACCACAGAAAGGCATGAGTATCTAAAAGGAATTCCATGTTACATATATTCCTTTAAATCTTCCAGCGGTTCATCAAAATCATCAGACATAACGATTTGACCGGCCCAACTACCATAACCATGAGGTTGTTCAAGTTGTTCTGGAGATGATTCAGTTTTTGCGTGTTTTTCAAGTAAATATTTTGCATAATGCAAGAGTTCTTGTTTGAGAGATTCTGGCATCTTGACGACAGTTTGAAAAATCTGTAGATCGATAGTCATGATTTTTCTGCAATTTTTACGCTGATCATGCTTACTCATTATACTGTAATTGCAGTCAGAAAGTATTTGGTGCGAGTGTCGATCGATCTTTTTTTACTTAAGCGATCGCACTCCGTACAATGATCGCAGTGTTTGGTATTTGGTGTTATGGGCGATCGCTCTTTTTTACTCAAGCGATCGCACTCCGTACAATCATCGCTGGGAATTAGATAAGTGCGATCGCTCTTTCATTTTAGGCGATCGGTCATCAGAAACAACAAAGGGATCTCGATCTTGATGTGCGATGGGCGATCGCACTCCGTACAATGATCGCAGTGTTTGGTATTTGGTGTGAAGGACTATGCCTCCACTGAAAGGATTTACCCTACGCTCAGCAATTCATCAAGCTTGTTCTTTAAGTCCGGTGATGCTAGTAGTGGTCTATAAACTTCACCTTCATAGGGATTCCAAACATATTCAAGACTTAAAAAATGCCTCACTAACAAGATTAATTTTCACTTTTTTCATTAGTTAAAATGAATGATTTCATGTTTATTTTTCTCGCTATTTCCAAAGTATCAAAAGCAAAATTGGATAATGGTTGACCTTTCAAATTCAATGAGGTGTTCAATAGTGCACCGACCCCTGTGATCTTTTTATATTCTATCAGGAGGCGGTATAGCGTTTCATCATCCTCTTTAGTAACTGTTTGAACACGAGCAGTGCCATCAATATGAAGCCCTGCGGGGATAAATTCCTTGCCCGTATCCGTGGCGTGGTAGCTGTAAAGCATATAAGGAGATTCGTTGGGACCTCCAAAAAAGTATTCTGTTGCATCCTCAGCTAGGATGATGGGTGCAACAGGTCGATACCACTCTCTTTTTTTGATCTTAGAACTAACAGATTCACGTTGTCGAATGTCTCCGGCACCAATGAGAAACGATCTATGTCCAAGTGCGCGAGGTCCGACTTCGGGGCGACCAATGTGTGTGAGACACAATGCCCCCTCCGCCAGTTGTTTTGCTGCAACAGTCACATCCTGAACAAGATTATGTTGCGCTGAAGCAGAACCAAAATATCTGCTACGTTCTAAGTCATTTTCATCCACGCTCATGTATGGAAGATTGAACGTAGCTCGAACTCCTAGCAAATTTGCTATTACAACAGCACACTGTCCAACGGCTATACCAGTATCGTCGCAGCAAGGAGGGATATAAATATTTTTGGTAACTTCGTTTAGAATACTGGTGTTGCAAGATAAGTTAAGAGCGCTACCTCCAACCAAGACTAAGTTTTTATGATCTGGTATAAAAACACTTTTTATATCCGATACTCGTCTTCTAACGAATTCCTCCTGAACAGCATAAGCTAAATCGGCTGCTTGTATTGGGTCAGATTGAGCCATTTCTTGAAGCCCTTGAAATTTCTCATTCAGCAGACCTTGCCCTTCAGAAAAAAGTACGTTACGTAGCTTTGGAAAAATACTGTGTACCAATTCTCTTACCCTTTCAGATGTTGCACCAAAACTAGAGAGAGCCATAAGCTTACCCTCACAAAAAGCTTCGCCATATAAAAATGAGGAAAATTGACCGTATGGCTTCGTAGATGTATGTCTGGACGTTTCGATATCAATTCGTTTTAAACAAGCACCATCGCCCACAAAATAAGCAACTCTTTCTCCAATATCACCGCCTCCGTCACAGCTGCAAATGAGAGATTTAGGAAAAGGTGAAAAGTAAAAGTAACCAGCATGGGCAAGATGATGCCGAACCACATATGTAAGGTGGTTTTTTCCAAGAAAGCTATAAGTCGCTTCGCGAATATCTTTAGTACCGCTTAATTGATCGAAAGGGTTATTCAGGGCGTTTACTACTAAATAGTCAATCTGACTCGACCTCAAATTATAGCGATTCAGCAGATAATTAACAGCAAGTTCCATATGAGCTATGGAAGCGCTCATACGCTTTGAACGGAATAGTCTTTCAAGTTCCAGTGTTGCAACGATCGTATTACCGATTGACAGCGCACAATTAGAATCGTGAAAATTGAATGCGAGGCTTACCCCAATTAATTGACTGTCAATTGCCATACTGACGCTCCAATCTATTTGCAACCAGACTTCTGTAACGCATATCGGTTCTACGATCCAGAGCGAATCGTGCATTGCTTTTTAGCCTGGAGAGAAGATACTCTGATGCATTTTGCGACTTCGCCAACAATCGGTTTGTGTAGTAATGCCCTGGATCATCAGAGGCTATCTCTCGTAACCTTTCTAATTCTGCGCTGTTGATTGATGGATTGTGGATCAGACAAGCAAAAACAGGGAAAATGTTGAGTTCGCTATTTAGCTCCACATCCAATACGCTGATATGTCTAGAACCTACAGCGCACTCAAGAGCTATTTTTACTGATTCCAAAAGGTTCTCTTTGCAAATCCTTTTGATGAGCTCAGCAGCGTCTAGTGTGAATTTCGAGACGACGTGCTTGGCAGAATTATATTCGCGGAGATAACTCTGTGAGCTAGGTGATATGATAGAGAGCCAAGGATACTGTTGAAACGCTTCATCGAGAGTGCTCATATTAAGCAATGTCCGTCCTTTAAAAGGAGTCGTTCTGCCAGCCATCAAAACTACCGATTTAGTGAGTATAATAAGTGCAACTCCGTTAAGAATCTGCTTCTTTCTTACTTCTGATAATTGTAGCTCGGTACTCAATATTTCTATTGAATGGTAAATTTCCGGGTTGTCTTCATATCTCTCGGATTTAAGGCAACGAGAAAGCAAATTAATTATCAGGATATCTCGATATCCGCCCACTGAATATTTCATATTAATACCTCCATCATTTGACCTTTCGTTGAACCTTCGCGAATATTCGTACTCCCATAAAGACTTACTGACCAGATGGGGAATGCTTCTAAATTTATCATAGTATTTATGGTGATGATTGTTGAGTGGCACAGAATCCAAGAAGCCGGCCTCTGGAGACATTCTCGATAGAAGCAAATCGGCGCTGTTGTCATCGGGGATAGATAAATCATCTATCCTGTCGATATAGTTCACTTCAACAAGGTCAAGTTTACCTTCATGTCCGAAATAAACGACATCAAGATCAGACATCGGAAGTGCTTCACTTCTAGATACAGAGCCCGCTAAGTACGTGCCGCAAGAGTCAATTTGGGTCAGAAGAGACTTGCGAGTCTCGCTCGAAAATTTGATACATATACCAAACACCTTTCGGAATAGTTCATCCATCTTTGATTGCTACCTTGGCTTTCAATACAGCGGCATATTCTAAAACTTCCTTGATTTCAAGTTGCTCCGGATATTGTGCAGATTTAGTTAAGTACAGAGCGAATTTTTCTCCTAACATTGGAACTTTGCACAACTCAGTAACCCATTGATCATAACTCAAGTTGAAAAATTTTTCACAGCAAACTTCATTCACTAAAAAATAGTAGTTCTGTGCAATTCTTAAAGAATATTTTCTGACGTTCCTCCATTTTTCGTTGGTCTGTGGTTGAATTACAATTCTTTGTAATTTGTAGCAATAAGCTACTATCTGTTCTCGCAAACTTATATTTACGCAGTCTGTACCTAGTTGAGCAGCAAAGTTACAAAACGGGTTAGATCCATACAACGCGACAGCGTGGGCTAGTACATACAGGTAATAAGCCCCGTGACCATCCAATCGAAAGTGTTCTACTCCTGTTAGCTCAATCTCTGAAAGAAAGACCATCGTTACATCAGCATATATCGGCAAATCAGGGAGATGATTATTAGGATAGTCAGAAAAAACGACCGTAATATCGTAGTCCGAAAATGCATCGACTGCGTTTGGATTGTTGATTCTCGATCCATAGGCCAGAACAGCTACTAATTCTGAACCAAAACTTTTAATAATTGGGATTGTCAACTTTTCAAATTCGTACATGATTTATGGTTGATTATTGAGAAATATTTTATATTTTTTTACATTACCTGATATCGAGGCGTGTAAACTATTAATTAGACTATTCTTCATGTCTGCTAAAGTATTATATTGTAGAAAAAGGCAATTATTTAAAGCCTAAATTTAGGAAGCAATAATTATTCTATTATCCTTTTAAATCAAATATTTGTCTAGCCAAAAAATGTTCATTTTTGTCAAGATATTTTCCACATTTTTACTCTGTTAAATCTATTTTTGTACAAAAATGTAGATAGATGTACTGAATTGTTCCTGAATGTGAGCTATAATACAGAAAACTCATCTCTCTCTTCCCAATGAGCCTAAAAGAAGCCTTAAAACTTGCCGATAAGATAGTCTTCGAGAAAACCGGTGAGCATCTAGACGACTTACAAGAAGCCGTACTCCAAGGCACTGTACAACGTGACACTTACAAGCAAATAGCCAAAAAATTTGATTGTTCGGAAAGTAGTGTGAGGAAAGTAGGTTCAGAACTATGGCAAATACTTTCAGAAGAGTTTGGAGAAAATGTCAGTAAATCAAACTTTCGATCGGCAATTCAGAGGTTCCAAGTCTCTAATGTTTCAAACTTTACACAACAAAACGTCATCGAACAACACATTAGTGGTAATTTTAACACCTGTGGAGAAGGTACACATTCGCCAGATATATCAAAGTCACATCCAGATAATGACGAAGCATCTAACTCAAAACAAACCAAAACTCTACATCGAGATTTAAGCGAAATGCCGGAGTTGGACAATTTCTTCGATCGCACTTCCGAACTCCAAACCCTCACAACCTGGATTCTACAACAAAACTGCCGCCTCATCACCATCACCGGCATCAGTGGCATCGGCAAAACATCCCTAGCAGTACGACTCGTACAACAAATCAAAAACGAGTTTGAGTACGCAGCTTGGTACACCCTAGACGAATTCCCCACCATCGATAAATTCCAATCAAACCTAATACAGTTGTTTTCCAATTCCGAAAACCTAGATTCATCCCCAACAAACCAGAAACGCTTACCTTTAATTAAATATTTACAAAACCATCGTTGTCTAGTAGTCTTGGATGACGTTCACAACCTTTTCTGTAGCGGCGAATTCGCAGGAAAGTATAAACCAAAATATGAAGAATATCGCTCCCTATTCAAACAGATAGAAAAATTATCTCATCAAAGTTGCTTTCTGCTAGTCGGTTGGGAACCGCCGAAAGAAGTTCCTCAACTCACCAGCGAAAATACTCCCATTCGTACTTTGCAATTGACGGGCTTAGATATCGCGGCCGCACGGGAAATCCTCAGAGATAAAGGATTAGCAGAAATCGATAACTGCGAAGCGCTCATTGACCGATATCAAGGCAATCCCTTATGGTTAAAAAGCGTGGCGACTCTCATTCAAGAGTTGGGAATCGGGGCGAATGAGTTATTAATAGATGATACCATATTGTTACCCGAAGATTTGAAAGATGTTTTACAACAGCAGTTCGATCGCACTTCCGAACTAGAAAAACAAGTCCTGTCATTGTTGGCGACAGAAAACCAGCCAGTCAACTTCGCCAAATTGCTACAAAACCGACAAATATCATCATCAGATTTGCTCAACGCCTTGCAATCTCTATCGCGGCGTTGCTCGATCGAAAAACATGAAAGCCTTTACACTCTGTCACCTGTACTGAAGCAGTATATCAAAACTCGACGATCGCACTTAACAAACATCGACAATGAATAAACGATTCAAACAATACCGCTTGTCAACTCTTGTTTCCTCAAATTCGGCAACAATGCCAAAACATCCAAATACCACCACCAACGCTGAGGTGTAATCTCCTCAAATTTGCGCTTCTGGGTTAAATCCACAAATCTCGACAACTCCTCATAAAACTCCCTTGCTTGTTCAACTAACTGTCGATCGGCATTTGCTAATAAACCTTTCTCTTCCTCACTCAGTTGAGGTTCAACTTTTGCTAACTCATCTCTCAGTTGCAACATTTCTAAATGTTCAGCCCCACTCACATCAGGAAATTGAACCATCACACAATAGTCTTTTACCAAAATATTCATAACAAATCCTTAACTAAACCTACATAAATAAACATTGAATTAGTCAGGTAGCTTTCCGGTTCCTTTGGAGAAAAAGCCGTTTCTAAAACTCCATCCAATCCCATCATTACCAGCCATATTGTGTTGTTTACACTGCTGGTAACTGTCGGATAAAACGTTTTTCCGTAGACGTACACATAAACTTTAGCGTCAGCATCCCTAACAATAAAACTGATAACTCCATTATATTCTTCAAGGGTAGCGTCCGACCCTAAATGGCCTAAATTAATCCTTTTGAGTTAATGAGACATTGCTTTTCCAGGTTTCCAGAGAATTCCGTTTCTCACCCGCTCAATTGCCTGCACAATCTCTAATTGCCTACCTTCATCAAAAATCAACTTTAACCTTACCTGAAAAAAACGGAACTGCAAACAAACATATCATCACCTATTGGGCATTACCCCAAAAATAATTATAAAACCTAAGCTCGATCGCACTTCCGAACTAGAAAAACAAGTCCTGTCCTTGTTGGCGACAGAAAACCAGCCAGTCAACTTCGCCAAATTGCTCCAACATGGACAAATATCATCATCAGATTTGCTAAACGCCTTGCAATCTCTATCGCGGCGTTGCTGGATCGAAAAACATGAAAGCCTTTACACTCTGTCACCTGTACTGAAGCAGTATATCAAAGGATTGTAACGGAGATGTTGTACCAATATCAATAGATATCTTGCGAAAGTCGAAATGTATATGTAGGGGCGTAGCATTTGGGCGAAAATTTATCGGTTAA
>NZ_JAUBOJ010000340.1:0-8604 GCF_036700185.1 Microcoleus sp. BM001215392
AGGTGCGGCCCGATCGCCCTGAAAGCAAAAGTTCGACTCCGGCAGTCGCAGAATTCCCAGAGTCGGCCGACTTACTCAACCAACTGAAGGCTCGGCACAAAAAATCTCGAGCTAACTTGGCGGATATAGAGGCCGTTCTAGAAATCCTCAGCACCTAAAAGAGCGAAGGATGAGCGGAAAGTTCAATTTTCAAGGGTATAACAAACTTGAAACTATTGATGTACAAAGCGTTGAGTGTAGTGCGGATAAAAGGACTTGAACCTTCACTCCTTTCGGAACCAGAACCTAAATCTGGCGCGTCTGCCAATTTCGCCATATCCGCATTTTGACACTGAAAAATTATAACACACAACAGAGCGATGCGTCAACATCCAAAAACCCGGTCATTTTTGGACGCCGGGTTCACCGATCAGTCATCGCCACAGCAATTTTCCGTATTTTGAACTCGTGACTTAGTTTTGTCCGATCGCCTTCCAGGTGATTTCGTCCACCACACCGTCAGCAGTCAAACCCTTATATTCCTGAAATTTCTTCACAGCCGTAGCAGTGCGAGCGCCAAAAATCCCATCGATCGGGCCCGGATCGTAACCCTGGACTTCCAAACGCACCTGTAGCGTCTTCACCTTGGAGCCGGCAGCGCCTTTAGTCAGAGCATTTGCCGGATTGCCGGGAGCAGGAGGGTTGTTCTGAATTGGAGCATTGCTCTGCAAAGTTTCAGAAGCTGGGGCCGGATCTGCTGCTAGAGCTGTCCAAGTTTCTTTGTCCACAATACCGTCTGACTGCAACCCTTTCGACTGCTGAAAGGCGCTGACAGCCGATGTGGTGCGAGAACCGTAGGAACCGTCGATCGTGCCGATCGAGAAACCGTGCACCTGCAACCGCTGCTGTATGGCGGCAACTTCTGGGCCGTCAGCTCCTGCTGAGATAGTTTTTTCTTTTCTGACAGGCTTTTGCTCGCCTGCATAAAAAGGTTTGTTAAACATATCTCCTTGGGAATTTGCATCAGGCTGTGCCGACGCACCAGGATCGGCGGGAGCTGCAAAGTCTCTGCGGTACTGTTCCTGCACAAAGGGTTTGGACTCGAAAGCTGCATTTGCCTTTCTGGTCAACCCTGGAGCGAGCAGAGCGAGCAAGCTGAAAATCGTAACAGTAGTTACACGCATAAGTTTCATCCTGTTGGTGAGGTTTGACAAGGTTTCCCTGTTTTCTATGTTTCTCAATCTCATTGTATTACCCGGACAGCTTTCTGAGAAATATAGTAGAATCCCCAAGGAAGTTCGATCGCGGATTGTGTAACCGATTTAACGGATGTTTTGAATATGATTTTTTTACTAACCGCGAAGACGCGAACCAGACAAAGGAAGTTCGGCAGCCGATACAAGTAACCGATGTAACAGATAAAAGACAGAAGTGCGATCGAAAAAGCCATCCACCGCTGATGTTTGGGCCATTAAGAACGTCTTAACTGTCTGGGCGGTTGCTATCTCTGCCGAGGTCTCTAGAATTTGGTAATGGGGACAGCCACAGTCAGCAGTTGCGAGTTGCAAGTTACGACTGGGAAGTAGGGGCCGCTTCGCACTATGCCGACTAAACTCGGTTGATTCCAAGATGTTTCGTTACCAAACCCAATATTTTCGTATAAACCGGGTTTCTTCGCCTCAGTCCTATTGTACAAAACCTGCTCTTATTTACAAATATTTACCCGAAAGAATTGGTTGAAAGCCGGAGCCCCGATCGCCCTTGAGAGATTAAAAGAAGACTATTCATTAGTCCAATCCTCGGAGTTTGAGGTAGAGGTTGCCCTCAAGTGGTCAACTGTCAACTCAAAGGCGGGTTTTGTACAAGGTCGATCCATGAAAGGTCAAGTTTTTTGTCTCAACCGGCCCCTACAAACAAAAACTCGCCGCTTATCGGTTTGCGTGTTCCTCCAGCAAAGCTTTGGCTCTCGGCTTGTAAATCAGATAAAACAGCGCTTCTATATAGCGGAGCATATCTTCGCGGTTTTCCTTAGATGAGTAGTTCCAGAAACCGTAAGTCTTGGCAAGGTTGAGCAGCTTGTTAGTGTGAATTTTCCAAGTATACGTGCTGTAAACTCGGTCTATTCCTCGCGTTGAAATTTCATACCAATAGTTGGGATTGTGTTCGCATTTCGATAAAAAATCTAGAATTATTTGGGCGGTTTCTTGGTGTTGGGTCGGGTTAATATAAAACCCGTTTACCCCGTCTTGAATGATTTCTAGAGGGCCGCCAAACTGCGTCCCGAAAGTGGGAATCCCGGTAATCATTGCTTCGAGAATTGTCAAGCCGAAAGCTTCAAATAAAGCTGGCTGTACAAATATACCTTGGCCGTCGGCGATTACCCGGTAGATTTCGCCGGAGAGGCTTTTGGAAAGCCGTACTCCCAGCCAGCGAATTTTACCGTGCAGGTTGTATTGGTCGATAATTGCGTAGAGCTTTTTAATTTCTTCGGCTTCTTCGTAGTCTTCGGTTTCTTCGACTCTCAGCTTGCCAGCTACTAGAATTAAGTTGCATTTTTCTTGCAGTTTCTTGCTTTTTCCAAACAATTCTGCTAAGCCAGTCAGGTTTTTAATGCGATCGAGCCTGGCCATGGAAAATAAAGGGCGCTTTTGTGGGTCGTCGAGTGTTCCGAAGACTTGTTCGGGGTCTTCTAGGGTAAAAAGTAGTTCGTTGAGCCGATCGCGATCGCCCTGCACCCTGTCTTGGCTGCGCGTATAGGGAAAGTATACACTTTCGTTGACTCCCGGCGGCACGACGTTAAATTTAGGACTGAACAGTTCAATGCCGTTGACGACGTGGTACAAATCCGGCATGGTAAAACAATTGTAAGATTCGTACTGCCCGACACTATCGGGTTTGCCCACAATTTCTTGATAGGTGCTGCTGACAATACAATTAGCCGCATTCATGGCAATAATATCGGCCGTAAATTGTAGGGCAAAATGGTATTTTTCCTCAGACTCTTGCCAGTAGAGATTGCTGAACAAATATTTAGACTTTTCGAGCGCGTGGGCAATATTGCATTGAGTAACTTTGAGTTTTCGAGACAGCAAAAATGCTACCAAGTTCCCATCAGAATAGTTGCCGACAATTAAATCTGGCTTGCCTTGAAACTCTGCCAGCAGTTCTTTTTCAGCGTCGAGCGCGTAAGTTTCTAAATAGGGCCAAATCTCGAAGCGCGAAATCCAATTTTGAGTCAATTTGGGATTGAATTCGCGGAAGGGCACCCGCAGAATCCAAGCATTTTCGGTGCCGTGAACTTTTTCCAGACGCTCGTTGCAGCGTGTGCCGTCGCTGTTGGGAATTAACCTGGTGAGAATAATTACTTTAGGTTTAACGCCTAAAATATCGAGACCGGCCAGATGAATGTCTTCTTGCAGTTGTCTCTCTAAATTCTTGGCTTGATCGAGGACATAAACTACTTGACCGCCCGTATCCGGCCGCCCCAAAACTCCTTCTTGCCCGAACCAGCCATGAGGAGAAACTAGGACGATTTTGAAAATCATCGGAATCCGAGAAATAAATGCTTCTAGGGCTTGTGGATCGGGGGAATCAATTAATTCATCGAGAATTCCTATAGTTTCTTGCACGCGGGCTGCGGTATTTCCCCAACCTGCGTCAAAACCCATCATTTGCAAGACAAATCGAAATCTTTCGTAGGGTTCTTCTTCAGCAAGTTCGCTGACAAAAGTGAGGGCTTTTTTGACTTGTTCGGAAAGTTGTTCTTGGGATTTTATGCGATCGTTAATTAGTAATTGTACGCCGTTGTAGCGGTGAATGCGCAAGAAATCAAATAGAGTTTGCTGCCACTGTTTGGAGTCTTGAAAGAGTTTGCTCGACATATATCGGTTGAGGAATTGCACTCCTTTACCGATATTTTTGGGGTCGCGTATGGAGGGGGAATAGTCGTAAAACGGGCCGAAATCTAGTTCGAGGATGTCGCCTTCTTGGGGGTGAAAGTGATTGACGAAGCGATCGCGCACGTCGAGCAATTCTTGGACTGTCATCGGTTCCAGTGTCAAGTCGTCTCCGACTCGCACTATTTCCATGGTAGCAATTTTTGGCCGCAGCAAGACGCAAAGGCTGCCTGGTTCGAGAATAATTTCCTGAACGTAATAAATCAGTTTGCTCAAATGAGAAGATTGATGGAACTGTTCGGGCTTTTCGTATTTGGTGCAGTAGGCAGCAAAAGCGCTAACTATGTCGTTTCGCAGCAAATATTTGTTTCCCAAAACCCGCAAATCGCTGGCAAACTGCCGCAAATCGTTTTTTTCGTCGCTGGCAATAACAGCCTCAAAGAGTTCAGACATAGATACTCCCTTATTTGAGATTTTTGATTTTCTAGCGTGAAAGAGGGCGATACTAATATAGTATCGCCCTCTTTTTTTAGGCGCCTACTTTTTTTAATCTCATCTTAAAGTCTGCAATCTGAAATTGCTATCCCTCAAATGACATAAAATTCGCCGTATTTGTGGCGAATGTAGCGAACAAACGGATCGATAGTTAAAGGTGAACCGGTGACGCGATCGATCAATTCGACGGCGGTGTATTTGCGGCCGTGGTCGTAGATGTTTTGTTTGAGCCAGTCGTGGAGTACGCTAAAGTTTCCCTGTTCTATTTGTGCGGGAATTTCGGGACAGTTTTTGAGTGCTGTTTCGTAGAATTGAGCGCTCATCAAGTTGCCGAGGGTGTAACCTTGAAACATTCCGCCGATCGTCCCGACGTACCAGTGAACATCTTGCATGGCGCCGTCGCTGTCGGTAGCGGGGACAACACCGAGGTCTGTTTTATAGCGATCGTTCCAGGCTTCGGGAAGGTCTCGCACGGCTAATTTCCCCTCTACCATTGCCAATTCTAGGTCAAAGCGGATGGCGACGTGGAGGTTGTAGGTTACTTCGTCAGCGTCGGTGCGGACGAGCGATCGCGCGACTTTGTTAATGCCGCGGTAAAATACGTCTGGGGATACTGCGCCCAACTGCTGCGGGAACAGGCTTTGCAGTTGCGGGTAAAAACAATGCCAAAAACCGCGGCTGCGCCCGACTAAATTTTCCCAAAGTCGGGACTGGCTTTCGTGCACGCCGGAGGAAATGCCACCGGCGAGTAATGTGCCTTCAAATTCCGGAGAATTGCCGAGTTCGTAGAGGGCGTGTCCGGCTTCGTGGATGCTGCTGAAGAGGGCTTGATCGAGGTGATCTTCGTAGACGCGGGTGGTGATGCGCACGTCGTCTATGGAGAAGTTGGTCATGAAGGGGTGCAGGGTGGTGTCTTGGCGTCCGCGCTGGAAGTCGTACCCCATGCGTTCTACGACTGTGCGGGTGAATTCTAGCTGTTGAGATTCTGGGAATTTTTGGTGCAAGCAGGAGTCGTCGGCGGGAGGTTGGGAGGTGATGGCTTCGACTATCGGCACTAATTCTTGACGCAGTTGGGCGAACAGCGGGCGCAGCAGGGATACTTTCATACCATAGTCGCTGCGATCGATCAAAGGATCGGCAATGTGTTCGTATCCGGGGAAAAAGTCGGCGTACTGCCTGCTTAATTCTAAGGTTTTTTCGAGATAGGGTTCGACGGCTGCGAAGTTGTTGGCTGCTTTGGCGGTGGCCCAAACTTCGTAGCAGTCGGCTTGGTGGCGGCAGAGTGCGGACATGAAGGTGGCGGGGACTCTGGCGGCGCGATCGTAATCTCTGCGGGCGATGCGGATCAGGCTGGCTGCGGTGGAGTCGTAGGGAAGAGTTTGTTCGTAGAAACGCAAGTCTTCTAGGAGTTCACCAATCTTTGGATCTGTAAATTTTTCGTGGGATATTTGCTTGAGTGTGGCCAACTGGCGACCTCTAGCAGTTGCACCTTTGGCGGGCATATAAGTCGCCTGATCCCAATGCAGCAGCGACGAGGCTGATTCGATGTCGGTAACTTCGCCCAGATGCGCTGCGAGTTGAGCGAATTTTGCTTGAGTTTTGTCTAGGGTTTGCATGATTGGGAGTTGTGGTGCTGTTTTGCCTACAAAAGGTTGCAGTGCGGCATCGGTATCCATCAATCATTGCTACCCTGAAATCAAGCTAAAAACCGCACTTCTTCCCGTATTGTACGCAATTTAGAGTCATTCTGGCATAATTTACGGTATTTTTCCGGATTGAGATCGATCGCCCTTGATAAGTTTTCGATCGCTTTGCGGGTGCTGGTTGCTACAGCTTTCGGGCTGTTTGTGCGATCGCCTGCTGATTTTTCTAGGGCATAGATGCAGGCTTTTTGATAGTAAAGATTTGCATCATTTGGTGTGAGTGCGATGATTTTATCGTAGGAAGAGATCGCTTCGGCAAATCGTTCAATTTTTCTGAGGGCGACGGCGCGGTTGTATAAGGCTTCGGTATTTTTGGGCTGTAATTCTAGGGTTTTGTCCCAAGAGGCGACTGCTTCTTCAAAACGTTTTAAGTTGGCTAAGGCCAGCCCGCGGTTGTACCAGGTTTCGCTATCGTCTGGCTTGAGTGCGATGGCTTTGTCCCAGCAGGCGATCGCGTCTTTAAATTTTCCCATTTGGGCGATCGCCGTGCCGCGCTTGTTCAAGACTTCCGGGGAATTGGGCCGCAGTTGCAGAGTTTTGTCGTAGGAGGCGACGGCTTCGGAGTAAAGTTTTTCATCTGCTAGGGCCAAGCCGCGGTTGTACCAAGCTTGATGCAAGTCTGGTCTTATTTCGAGCGCTTTGTCGTAGGAGGCGATCGCCGCTGTATTTTGGCCGGAGTTTTTTAGGGCGAATGCTTTGTTGTACCAAGCTTCAGAGTAGTCTGCTTTGATGGCGATCGCTTTGTCGTAGGAGTCGAGGGCTTCTGAGAATTTTTCTAAGTTAACCAGGGTGTTGCCGCGGTTCGTCCAAGCTTCGTGATAATTGGGTTTGAGTTCGATCGCCTGTTCGTAGGAGGCGATCGCTTCTGAGAGTCTGTTGAGCTTCCGCAACACATTCGCGCGATTGTACCACGCTTCTGCATTGTTTGGTTGAATTTTCAAGGCTTTGTTGTAAGCCGAGATTGCTTCGGGTAGCTGTCCCAACCTTCTGAAGGCTACGCCTTTGTTATACCAAGCTTCGTGAAATTTTGGTTCGAGTTCGATCGCCTTTGACCAAGATTCGAGTGCCGCCGGCAAGCGTCCCATTGCTTCAAGGGCGTTTCCGCGATCGTAAAGCGTTTGAGCGTTTTGGGTGTTGACTGATATGGATTTTTCCCCAGAGTCGATCGCTTTTTCTCTGTTAGCTAATTTTTGCAAGGGTTTTCACCTCAGTATGTAAAATTGTCGTTTTTTCTTTTATATGCGATGTTTTTCGCCATCTGCCATCTAATGGTGGCGATTGTACCTTAATTTTGTTATTGTTGACAATTTTACCTAAACTGGAGAACTTTTTCAATTTTTTATTGTTGAATTATCAGTAATATTGTCGAGTTTGTTAATTTGGATGTATGGATTTTTACTAAAATTATTCGGTAATTGCGTAGAAGAGGGGAAAGGGCGATCGGCCGTTGACAGTTGTCAGTTTGTAGGGGCGGTGCCAAGAGTGCCCGCCCTCTTCTCTTAATTGACAGTTGACTGTATGTTAAAAGCATCAATGAGCGCGATCGGCAGAAACCCGATTTTTCAAACAAACCAGGTTTCTGAGCGTTAATTCGGGCTTAAATGCTATCTGGGTTGATGTTTAATTCACGCAGTTTGGCAGCTAAACGCTGAGCAATTTGATTTGCTTGTTCAGCTCTTTGATTTGCTTGTTCAGCCCTTTGATTTGCTTGTTCGGCCCTTTGAGACTCTTGTTCGGCTCTTTGAGCTTCTTGTTCGGCCCTTTGAGACTCTTGTTGTAAGCGCTGACGATCCAATAACCTCTCTGCTTCTAATTCCGCGTAGGAAAGAAACTTTTCTCCATTCGGTCGATAAATTTATAATCCATCTGATCCCAACTCAAATCGCACGCCTAATCTCGGACTAATCCATCCCTCCATCGGCTCAATAACTTCTAAATCTCCCTCAATTCTTTGCCAACCTTCCAACTCATTTCTTTCTGGATCGTAAAGGTAATACTCCTCAACTCCATGACGCTGGTAAAATGAAATTTTCTTACTTATTTTAGTGTTTCTGTCGTTGTGGGAGCGAATCTCAAAGACGACTTGAGGGCAAATATTATCTTCTCGATATTGTATGTAAGAAAGTCGATCGCCCTTTGGCCTCCCAAACACCACCATCGTATCAGGTGCTTGAGAAATCTCTGGTCTCCCCTCAACGGGATACCAGAGTAAATCGGCGGCGACAAAAACGTTTGGGTCATCCTTAAACAGCGATTCGCAACCTTCTTTGATTTTAACAATTAATTCGTATTGAATTGTGCTTTCTGCCATTGGTTGACCGTCGCTGGAAGGATAAATTATTTCTGCGGTTGTGACTTGCATAGTTGTTGTCTCCGAGAAGTATCTAATTCAGGACTTACGAATTGTGGCCAGAAACCGGGTTTTTTACGACAATACTTTGTAACAACTCACAGATTTGATAAAAACCCGATTTCTTTGGGTGCATCTGGTTTTTGAAGCCTGAAGAAGCATGACCGCATATAAGTTATTA